>NZ_JAJNOS010000021.1:0-42617 GCF_021044725.1 Clostridium sp. NSJ-145 | reverse complement strand
TTATATTAGTCTTGTTCATTGTTCTTCTCTCCTTTTCTAAGGGGGTATTATTTAGTTTTGCAAACCTATTGTATTTCCTTAGGTTGAGAAGAGCAATGTTCATATAACTTAACAGATCGAAATAATATATCTGGGGGTAAATGATGAAAATAGCATTAGCAGGAAATCCTAATAGTGGTAAGACTACTTTATTTAATCTTATTACTGGGAAAAGTGAAAAAGTTGGTAACTGGGCAGGAGTTACCGTAGATAAAAAAGAAGGTAGTATAAGAAAATCACTAATGAAAGATGGGGATTCGATAAAAATAATAGATCTTCCAGGGGCATACTCTATGTCGCCATTTACAAGTGAAGAAAATGTAACTAGGGACTTTATAAAAAATGAAAATCCAAATGTTATTATAAATATAGTTGATGGAACAAACTTAAGTAGAAGTTTATTCTTTACAACCCAGTTATTAGAGTTAGATATACCAGTCGTAATTGCATTAAATAAAACTGATTTAAATAAAAAGCAAGGAACTAAAATTGATATCAAAGCTTTAGAAAAGCTTTTAGGATGCTCAATTGTTGAGACTGTTTCAATAGCAACTAATAATAATGGAATAGAATCTCTTATAAAGAAAGCTATAGAAGTTAAAGGAAATAGTCAAAAAGCACCTTTTGATGGACAAGGTATTGATTTATCAAATAAAAAAGAAGTAGAAGAAAATGATAAGAAGAGATACGATTTTGTTAAAGGAATTGTAGCTAAAGTTGAGAAAAGAAATAACACTGAGGATAAGATAAGACTTCAGGACAAGGCAGATAGAATATTAGCTCATAAATGGCTTGGACTTCCTATATTTGCAGCAGTTATGTGGGCGGTGTTCTCAATATCGCAAACATATTTAGGACCATTATTTGCTGACATTCTTGTTGCAGGGGTTGATAAGGTTTATGCATTTGTAGAAGGTTTACTTGGAGCAAATGTATCACCATTATTAAGCTCAATACTATTAGATGGTATTATAGGTGGAGTAGGAGCAGTTATTGGATTTTTACCATTAATTATGATTTTATTCTTCTTAATAGCATTATTAGAAGACAGTGGATATATGGCTAGAATAGCTGTAATCATGGATAGATTCTTTAAGAAAATAGGATTAAGCGGGAAGAGTATTATTCCAATGATTATTGGTACAGGTTGTGCTATACCAGGAATAATGGCAACAAGAACTATAAAAGATGAGAGACAAAGAAGAACAACAGCAATGTTAACTCCATTTATGCCATGTGGAGCAAAACTTCCTGTAATTGCTTTATTTGCTGGAGTATTCTTCAACGATGCTGCATGGGTTGGAACATTAATGTACTTCTTAGGAATATTCTTAATAATTATAGGTGCATTAATAGTTGTTAGAATTACAGGAGAAAAGAATTCAAGTTCATACTTCATTATGGAGCTACCTCAATATAAAGTTCCAAGTATAAAAAGAGCTACAGTTTCAATGTTTGAAAGAGGAAAAGCTTTCATAGTTAAAGCAGGAACAATTATATTACTTTGTAATACAGTTATACAAATAATGCAAAGTTTCAATTGGCAATTCCAATTAGTTGCAGAAGGTGCAGAGAATACTAGTATATTAGCTACAATAGCTTCACCATTTGCATTTATATTAATTCCATTAGGTTTTGGAGCATGGCAATTAGCAGCAGCTGCAATTACTGGATTTATAGCTAAGGAAAATGTTGTAGGAACTTTAGCAGTTGTATATTCAATAACTAACTTTATAGATGTTGAAGAATTAGCTTTAGTATCAGGAGTTTCAGAAGTATCTCAAATTATGGGACTTACTTCAGTAGCAGCACTTTCATACTTAATGTTTAATTTATTTACTCCACCTTGTTTCGCAGCTATTGGTGCAATGAACTCAGAAATGGAAGATAAAAAGTGGTTATGGGGAGGAATTGGATTCCAATTTGCTACTGGATATACTGTTTCATTCTTAGTTTATCAAATAGGAACATTAGTAACTACAGGTTCATTTGGAACTGCATTTGTTCCAGGACTTATAGCAGTAGCAGTTATAGCAGCTATAATTATATTCCTTATGAAAAAAGGCAGTGAAAAAGCTGCTAGCAATGGTAAAAATAAAGGTGCAGCATGGGAAATGTAATTGTATTATTAATAATTATACTTATTTTAGCATTATCGATTACTAAGGTAGTTAAAGAAAAGAAAAAAGGTGTAAAATGCATAGGCTGTCCACATAGTAAAGGATGTTCTAGCAATTGCAACATTACTATAAAAAAATAGATTAAAACTAAAGATTTATAATAAAAAAATAAAAAAATTCTAAAGCTGACAATGAAGCTTTATATAATCAGAATAGTTAATTAAATAATACAAGATTTATATAATAAAATTAACTAGAAAAAAATTATGTATTACATCAGAATGAAAAAATGTGATATACTTTTTATAAGTCAATGCGTTGTACCTACGGTCATACCACTTGCCGTAACGTACAGCGCATTTTTATTTTAACAAATGGAGATGGTATGAATGAATATTGATGATAATAAGTTGAAGGTGTTAGAAAATGTAATGAGTCAGATAGAAAAGCAATTTGGAAAAGGAGCTATTGTTAAGCTTGGAGGACAATCCTCAATGGATGTTGAATCTATATCTACAGGTTCATTAGCTTTAGATATTGCTTTAGGAGTAGGGGGAGTACCAAAAGGAAGAATAATAGAAATTTATGGACCAGAATCATCAGGTAAAACCACTATTGCATTAAGTATAGCAGCAGAAGCACAAAAAAATGGAGGGGCAGCAGCGTTTGTAGATGCAGAACACGCTTTAGATCCTATATATGCGAAGAAGTTAGGTGTTGATACCGATGAGCTAATAGTGAGCCAGCCAGATACAGGTGAAGAGGCATTGGAGATAGCTGAAGCATTAGTAAGAACTAATGCCATAGATGTGATAATAATTGACTCTGTAGCTGCACTTGTACCTAGAGCAGAAATTGAAGGTGAAATGGGAGCTTCTCATATAGGGTTACAGGCAAGGCTAATGTCACAGGCTTTAAGAAAGCTTACTGGAGCTATTAGCAAATCAAAATGCACAGTAATTTTCATAAACCAGTTAAGAGAAAAAATAGGTATTATGTTTGGAAATCCTGAAACAACAGCGGGAGGAAGAGCTCTTAAATTCTTTGCATCTGTACGATTAGATATTAGAAGGATTGACACTATAAAAAATGGTGAACAATTCCTAGGAAATAGGGTCAAGGTAAAGGTAATTAAAAATAAAGTTTCAGCACCATTTAAGATAGCTGAATTTGATATAATGTTTAATGAAGGTATTTCAAAAGAAGGAAATTTGGTAGATATTGCTGTTAATGATGGAATTATTCAGAAGAGTGGTGCATGGTTCTCTTATAATTAAATAAGGATAGGACAAGGAAGGGAAAATGCAAAGCTGTATTTAAAAGAAAATCATAATATAGCACTTGAAATAGAAAACTTAATAAGAAATAAAAATAATATACCAGTATTAACTATGAATCCTTTAGTAAATGAAAAAGAAGAAAGTTTAAGAGATTCTTTTGAAGATAAATTAGAAAGTTATGAGAGTAATGCATAAATCAGAAACAAGTGAAATAGTTGCATAGAATTATATAGTTTAGGGTATTTATATAGGAACAATTATGAAGTCATATATATAAGGCTAGTAGAAGTTACTAAGTAACAGCTACTAGCTTTATATATAATGAACAATAGTAAGAACATAAGGACAGACTATGAGTTACTGCTTTAAGACACCGCGTTCTTTTAAGTCAGATAATAGTTTACTGTACATTTCTTTATCAATTTTGTATTTGTAGAGATGAACAGTGAAAAAGATAGTATATATGCTTCTGTAAGTAGTAATAATTCAGTATTTTTAAGATGTTTTATGGCAAGGTTAATATTTTTTCTATTACAAGAATAAAGTTAATAAGAGAAGAGTGTTTTTATGAACAATTAAGGAGGGTATATGAATTATGACGTTATTGTGATAGGGGCAGGACTATCAGGTCTTACTGCTGCTTCATTGCTGGCAAAACGGAAGCTGAATGTATGCGTTGTAGAGGCTCAGAATAAACCAGGAGGGGCATGCGGGATATTTAAAAGAAAAGACGTAGTGTTTGAACAGGGAGTTGGGATGATATACGGATTTAATGACAAGGGGTTTAGTCCACATAGGTTTGTATTTAATGCATTAGAAGAGCCAATAGATATAATAAAGCATAATGAACTTTATGCTGTAAACTATGGTGAGCATAGAATAGTTTTTTATGAAGACCTTGATAGGTTTATAGAAGAATTAGCAAAGGTATTTCCAAAGGAAAAAGATAATTTTAAAAGGTTCTATAGAGACTTAAGCAGACAGTATATGAAAATAATAGCAGAGAAGCCTAACTTTATATCACCGGATGCAATAAAGAAAGAACAGGGGCTTCAGGGGTTTTTAAGACATCCTGTGGAGTATATTAGATTTTTAGGATATATGAATAAAAATACAACGAGTATTTTAAAAAAGTATTTCAAAGATGAAAAGGTATTTAATCTATTTGATAAGCTTACATCTACATACTGTTATACAAATGTTGAAGAAACTCCGGCTATATTATCTTCAGTGATGTTTGTTGATAATCATTTCGGTGGAAGTTATTATCCTGCAGGATCAACACTTAATTTAGTTGGAAAGCTAGAGAAGGTAATCGAAGAAAATAATGGGAAGATGATTTATAACAGAGAAGCGGAAAAGATAATAGTAGAAAATAATACTGCGGTTAAGGTAAGGCTGGATGATGGAAGCGTTATAAACGCTAAGTACATTATTAATTCAGGAACAGTATGGAATTTATATAATAAGCTACTAAAGGATAATGCGAGTGAAGAAATAAGAAAATGGACAGAATCTTTAGAACCTTCATATCCATCAGTAGTTCTATATGCACTTGTAAAAGAAAAATCAATACCAGAAGGGACACTTCCTATTGAAATGCTCATTGGTGATAAAACTAAATTAGATGAATCAGAAATTACTGCATACATTTTAAGCATAGATGATAAGACACTCTGCCCGGCAGGATATCATACTATAGCTGCAATAGGCCCAAGCTTTAAGAAATGGCCTAAGGGATATAAAAATGACTATAATACACAGGAATATAAGGATATGAAGGAGGCTGAAAAGAACAGGATTTTAGATGTCCTTGAAAAGAGGTTTCCTGGCTTTAAGGAAAATATATGCCATGTAGAGGTCAGCACTCCGACTACATTGAACAGGTATGTATTAAAGGAAGGCGGAAGTGTTGCAGGACCAAAGCAGAAGCTTGGCCAGCATATGATGAAAAGGCTGAAAACTAAAAGCGAAATAAAGAATCTCTTCAACTGCGGAGAATCCACTGTTATGGGAACAGGGACACCGGCGGTCACAATCTCAGGGATAAGCGCAGCAAATCTTATCTTAAGAGAACTTGGGATGAAAGAATTTGAATATGATGAAAATATGAAAAATTATGTGAATATAGTTAAAAAGCCTTTTGAAAGAATGCAGATAAGAATTGGAAAAAATCCTAAGGAGGAAAAGATAGCAAAGCTAGCTTTAGAGTGCCAGTTTTGTGATAAGCCATTATGTGAAAAAGCATGCAGATATAATGTTCCTATAAGGGATATTAATAGAAGGGCTGCTGTAGGGAATTTTGTTGGAGCTATGAACTTATTAAAGCGTTATGATAGCAATCCATGTATAAAGTGTGACAGTAAGGATTGTGAAAGTCACTGCATAAGAAGAGGTTTTGCAGAGGAAGTAAGTATAAAAGAAATAAATAGTTGTCTTTAGGAGTTATATTATGTATATACTTCAAATTGAAAATCTTCATAAAAAGTATAATAATTTTGAAGCGGTAAAGGGTATAGATTTAAATATAAAAAAAGGGGATATATATGGACTGCTTGGGCCTAATGGTGCAGGAAAGAGTACTCTGATTAAAATTATATCCGGGCTTGAAAAGATGACTTCTGGAAAAGTGATATTTGAAGAAAGAGAAACAAATATAAATAAATATAAAAAAAACATTGGATTGCTGCCGCAGGATATTGCTATTTATCATGACCTGACTGCAAGGGAGAATGTATCATTTTTCTGTTCATTATATGGATATAGAGGCAGGGAGCTTAAAAGAAGGGTTAATAAGGCTCTGGATTTTACAGGGCTTTTAAATGTTGAAAATAAAAAATCTAAAGAATTTTCAGGTGGAATGAAAAGAAGGCTAAATATGGCCTGTGCAATTGCCCATAGTCCCAGGCTGATAATAATGGATGAGCCAACGGTAGGCATAGATCCTCAGTCAAGAAATCATATTTTAGAATCAGTCAGGAGGCTAAATGAAGAAGGAGCTACTATAATTTATACCTCCCACTATATGGAGGAGATAGATGAACTGTGTGATAACATTTCCATTATTGATAACGGAAGGATAATAGTAGAAGGAACTAAAGAGTATCTAAAGTCAACTGTGGTTGATGAAGACATATGTACAATAAAGCTTAAAAAGGAAATTTATAATATAAAAAAACATCTAAGCAGAATAGCTGGGATACAGAAAGTAGAGGTTACTGAAAATGAAATAAAATGCTACTATTCTAAGGGGATGAATATTATTCCATATATTATATATACCATTACTAATAATAGCGGTGTTATAGAAAATATAAAAAATGAAATTCCTACATTAGAAGATGTATTTTTAAAATTAACAGGAAAACAATTAAGAGATTGATATAACAGGGGCAAAAAATGATATTGATTAGTTTAGTAATAAAGGAACTTTTATATTTCTTTAGGAGTAAATCTAATGTAGCAACAATGTTTATATTTCCAGCTGCTCTTATAATTATAATGGGTTTTTCATTAAACGGACTTATGAATGTGGACTTTAATATATTTGAAAACAAAAAAGTTTATTATAAAGTTAATAACTTAAGCAGCGGAAATGAATATTTACAAGTATTTAAAAGCTTTAAGGATACCTGTGAAGAAAGCATGAAAATAGAATTTGAAGAGTTATCAGACGACATATATGGAAAAAATCGCGTAAACAGCTATGAAGGATTAGCTCTTATATATATAAATGAAGATAAATATGATTTTTATAGAAATGAAAAAAAAGAAAGCAGGGCTCAGAAAATATTCAGGAGCGTTTTTGACCAGTATTTAGAAAGATATTCAGTAATTAATACAGTAGTAAGCGAAAATCCCAGGGTATTAAATGATATGAGTGAGGAAAAGAATATAGTAGTTGAAGAGGGGATATCTGCTTCAGGTATAAATTCATTTACTTATTATACTTTTGCAGAGCTTGTATTAATAATACTTTATATATCACAGATAACCAGCGTATCAGTCTATAATGAAGGCTTTGAAAATACATTTTTAAGATTAAAAGTATCTAAAGCTGGTGATTTCAGCATTATTTTATCAAAGATTATATTAGGAGTTATTGTTGGCATCCTTCAAGTTATTATAGTTTATTTTATCAGTACAGTTTTTTTAAAGATTGATTGGGGTATAAATCTTATGGCAACCATGGCAGTATTAACAGCTCTGATAGTTTTCAGCTCTATTTTAGGAATAACTGTAGGCTGTGTATTTAAGGATGCTAAGATAGCAGCCAGTGTCCTTAACACCTTATTAATAGTCTTTGGTTTTTTAGGAGGAGCTTATTTACCCATATCATTAATAAAGTCTAATGAAATAGCTAGTATGCTGTGCAAGATAGCGCCGTCATACTGGGCAAACATAGCGCTGTTAAGCTTAAGCTCAGGGATTCCTTCTAATTACCAGACTATATCGGTATTATTATCATTACAGCTGTCAGCAGTGTTATTAATAATATGCATTATCTGTAGTCTGAGGGCAGGTGAGAATAATGTTTAGAGTGATGTTAAATACATTTAAGCTACTACTAAAGAAGAAGAGCTTTATTGTTATGGGGGTAGTTGCACCTGCTGTTATTATAGTGTTCTTCAGCTTTGCTTTTGGGCAGGAAATGGATTATAAAGTAGGAATTATAGATAATGATAATAAGTATATTTCAAGGGAGCTAATAAAATCTATAAATGAAATAGAAGATATAGATGCAGTAGGAATAAGTAATGATAGTTATGAGTTGATGCTTGTTTCACACCAGATACAGATGGTAGTTATTATTGATGATGGCTTTTCTGATGATATATTAAATTTTAAGGCTGGGAAAGTTGTAATCAAGTCAATATCCAATAGTGATATTAAAGAAACACTGTTATCAATAATAAAAGCTAAAGTAAATAACCTGACTTTAATAGCAAAAGTAAGTGATGGCAGCATAGATAAGTTTATAGAAAATAATAAGGCATATACAAAGCACATGCTTAATTATGATTTAAATGAAGTTAATGAAAGCAGACCTTCAGTAAAAAATTCTATAGGAATAGTTATTATGATGATATTAATAAGCGGAGCTTCTATAGCAAATTTTTTAATTGAAGATGAGGAGCAGGATACAAAAAACAGGGTATTAGCAAGTGGTATAAGACCGTACAAATATTATATTGCACTGCTTGTAGTATTTTACCTTATGTCGTCTATGAGTAGTATTATATATTACGTATCCTGCAGGATATTAAACTTAGATTTTGGTATGGAAAATACGTATAATTTTTTAGTGGTTATGCTGCTGCTTAACTTAATAGCTATATCCTTAAATTTATTTATAGTAAGCTTTACAAGGAACAGGTATATTGCAGCTACTATCAATATTTTAGTAGTAATACCGACTTGCATGATATCAGGAGTATTCTGGGACTTTGATATTATGCCGGAGTACCTAAAAAAAATAGGAAGTTTTATGCCGCAGAGGTTAGTATATGAGGGGATAGAAAAATTACAGGTTTATGAAAGTATAAGTTATATATATGATTATATTTTTTATATGATAGTTATCTCGCTTATTTTATTTTCATTAAGTTTATTTATGTTCAGAATAAAAAGAGATTAATATAATACGGTTAATAATATTTATTACAGGTTAAGGGGCGGATAAATATAAAAGTTATGACTACGAAAAAAACGTATTATTAATAAATATGAAGTAAAAAATAAATTAAAGCTAAAGGCTATGGCAAGAGTTAATTAATGCCATAGCCTTCAGCTTATAATATTTAATTATTGGCCATTTTTATAGTAGTTTAATAATAGCTTCTAATTCTTCAGATAAATCTTTTGCAAGAATAAAATTATTATCTCTTAAAGCTAATTCTATTTTTGTTTCAAGCAATTTTTTCTTTTCTTCATTTTTTAAGTAGTGCTTATCAAAATGATTAACATAAATAATATCTTTAAACTGTTGTATGCTTATTTTTTTGATTTTTTTATTTTGAATAAGTAATACATAATCCATACAGTTAGTTATAGTATAGTAATCATGAGAAACCATTAAAATAGCACCTTTATATCTTTTTATAGCCTTTTCTAAAGCTAGTTGTGAATATGTATCTAAATGACTTGTAGGTTCATCAAGAAGCAATAAATCAGCTCCGACTTCAGAGATTTTAGCTAGCTGAAGTAGATTCTTTTCTCCACCAGATAAAGTTCCTATCTTTTGATTTAATACTTCTTCATCAAAATTATAACCCTCTAAATATTCTTTAATATCATCACGAGTTTTAAAACCAATATCAAAGAACTCATCATATATAGTATTAGAATAATTTAGTGTTTGACCTTGAAGTTGAGATAAATAACCTACTTTAATATCTTTATCTATTTCTATAGAATCATCATCGTTTTTAAATATTTTTTGGAAAAGCGTAGTTTTACCTGTACCATTTGAACCAACGATAGCTACTTTATCAGTAGATTTAATTTCAAAGTTAACATTTTCTAAAAGGACTTCATCAAAAGCAAGATTAAAATCATTAACTTTTAAAACAGTTTTTTCTTCTATTTCATTAGCTGTAACAAAAATTATATTAGGTTCTTTAATCTCTACAAATGGAGCTTTAATTCTACGTTCTTCTAGTCTTTCTTTAATTTTAACTCTAGCTCTTAAGGTTTTACCTCTAAACTGTTCAGCATTCTCAGTTGCTAACTCTCTTAATCTATCTATTAAAACTTCATTTCTTTCAATTTCTTCAGTATCAGCAGCAGCTAATTCTTGTAGTTCAATTTTGGTTTGAAGTAATGAGAAGTTATACTCGATATAGCCACCATCAAACTCTTGTAGTTCCATATTTTCAAGGTGAATAATTTTATTAAAACAATGATTTAATAGATATCTATTATGTGTGATAACTAATGTTGTTCCTTTGTGAGAATTAATTAGATTTTTAAGAGCATTTAAATTTTTAAAATCTAAAAATACATCAGGTTCATCCATAATAAGCAAGTCAGGACTATTAAGCATTGCCTTAATTACTTGAATAAGCTTAAACTCACCACCACTAAGTTCAGATATCATTAAATCTTTGTATTTAATTAATTCAATAAGATTTAGCTTTTTATCAATAATGTTTTCAAAATCATCACCATTAATTGCTTCAAATGCATCTAGAGCTTGTTGATATTTTTCAAGTAAAGTATCAATATCAGATGATGTTTCCATTTCAGTACAGATAGATGTTATTTCATTTTGTAATTTAAGAAAATCTTCTGCTAGATATTCAAAAACTGTGATTTCTTTTGTTTTATCTAATTCTTGGAATTGTCGTACATACCCAATTCTACAATTTGGTTCAATTTCTAATGAACCATCAAATAGATATTTTTCAGGGTCCATAATTATATCTATAAGAGTACTTTTTCCACTACCATTTGTACCTATAAAGGCACAATGTTGGCCATCTTCTAATGTAAATGAAATATTGTTATATAGATTTTTTTGTGGAAATGAGTAGGACAAATTATTAACTTTTATCATAGTAGTACCTCTTTTCATTAGTAAAAAAGAGCCTATAAAAATAAGCTCTTTAATATATTCTTTTATCAATTAAAATTTACATTTGATAAATATATTTTACTAAGTTTAATATTGATAGCTTAACATTTTTTTCGACTAAGTTCAATGATTTAGTATTAACTGAAAAAACTGTTATAATAAAATTAATAAATTTATTTTAATTGAGGGGATAGGAATTATGGAGAGGTTAATTACAGTTAAGGGTATTGGTAATATAAGTGTTACACCAGATTTGATAATTATTACTATGAATTTAGTATCACATAAATACAATTATGATGAAACTATGAAGCTTGCTACAGAGTCAGTAAATGAATTAGAAAAGGCCATAGAAGAAGTTGGTTTTAATAAAAAAGATTTAAAAACAACAAATTTTAATATCACAACAAGCTATAAGAGCTATTATGATGAAAATAATAATTATAAAAGTAAGTTTGATGGCTATAAGTGTGAGCAAGATTTAAAGCTGGAGTTTGATTTAGATATGGAAATTTTATCTAAGGTGATTACAGCAATAACAAAGTCAAAGGTAGAGCCTAGATTTAATATAAGATTCTCAGTAAAAGATAAAGATGAAATAAATAAAGAACTTCTTATTAAAGCAACTGAAAATGCAAGAAGTAAGGCTGAGGTTTTAACTAAAGCAGCTAGAGTCACACTTGGAAGACTAGTAAGCATAGATTATAATTGGAGTGAAATAAATATTTACTCTAACACAACATACGAAATAGAAAACAAAAGTTATGCTATTGCAGAAACATATGCACCAAGCATTGAGCCAGAGGATATAAAAATTAGCGATACAGTAGCTTTTGTTTGGGAGATAAAGTAGTAGAAGTAATATATTTATTACTATATAGGGTAATACTATTTTAGTAGTATCCTAATTGTATTACCTTAAAGGTACTAACAAAAAGGTAGTGCCTTTTTGTCATTACTTTTTGTCACTACCTTACATTTTGTTACTACCTTTTTGTCACTACCAATACTATTATTTTTGAATTTAAGAGTGATAAGAGGCTAAAAGAATGGTTAAATTGAAGTAAAATGGCTAATTTTAATAAAAAAATATATATTTTTTTAAAAGTCAAAGGAATTAATGATAATAATGTCGAATTATACTAAAGATTAAATTAAAAGGATATATATATAGTATTTAATAATTAAAAAAATTAGAAAGAATTTTAAAGTAATATAACAAAATGCACTTACGGCGGTTTAAGCTATAGGTGCATTTTTATATTGTTATATAGAATTTAATAGTTTATTCCAGCAGGTTTAATATTTTCTTTATCATTTTGAGAACATGGAGTAACTCCATATGTCATTTTACAATTTGGACATACATCTACAAATGTGCTCATTGTAAAATATTCACCACATGAGCATGTAATTGTATGTGGAGTATTTAATTTCATATCTGCCTTACCTTTTTCTCTAACTCTATCTACAATAGCCTTTCCATCTTTACTATGTGTACCGCATCCACAAGCCATAATAATATCCTCCTTAAACTTAAAATATAATATTCATTTTATATTAATTTACATATAAAAGTCTGTAACGATTGTTACAATACTCCAATAAAAAATTTAATAAACTTATGACTTTATTAAGATAGGGGTAAGTTAGTAGGAGTTACAGGAGAAATAAAAGTTAGATTTAAAATTAAGTACGCTTTAGGATTAGGCTGTAAGTGTAAAAAGTAAAAAAACGTATGCTAAAAAGCACGCTTTTTGTACACTTTTACGTACGATAATAATATTTTTCGTTTATAACAATAAAAAATGAATTTAAGAAGTTGTAAAGGGTAGAATTGGTAATGGTGATAAATATTACATTAAATACAAAATATGTTACAATATAAAATGAAAGAGTGGGAGGTAATTAAAGTATGGCAATATTTAAAAATTTATTAGGAATAAGAGAAATTAAATCACCTGTTTTTTATAAAGAATTCATAGATGAAAATAGACAATTAATTGATTTGATAGAATTAAGAGATAAGGTTAAATCTAATAAAAGAGAATACATTGAAAGAGACATAGCCTTTTTAAAGAATGGGGTACAAGGTGAAAAAAATGTTTATTTTGAACTTAAAAATTCATTTATTCCAATGATATGCTTACATGATGTAAGAATACAGGATAATGATTATGTATCACAGCTTGATTTTGTAGTAATTACAGCACAATTTATTATGATATTAGAAACGAAAAAGCTTAATGGCGATATATACATAAATGAATCCGGAGATTTCATTAGATACATAAAAAATAAAGATGGCAAAGTAATCAAAAAGGAAGGGATTTATAGCCCTATAACTCAAAATGATAGACACATAAGAATAGTAAAGAATATGCTTATAAAAAATGGGTTGATTAAAAAATTACCTGTAATATCTGGAGTGGTAATAGCTAATCCAAAGAGCATAGTTAATAAAACTAAAGCTCCGGCGAAAGTTAAGAATGAAATGTTTAGATACGATCAATTAATAGAGGTATTAAAAAAGAAGATTAATTATTATAGTAATGATTTTAATATGTTTGAAGATAAAATGAAGGATATTGGAGAGTTTTTCATAATAAACAATAAATCTATTAGCTA
Organism: Clostridium sp. NSJ-145; assembly: GCF_021044725.1. Lineage (NCBI taxonomy): Bacteria > Bacillati > Bacillota > Clostridia > Eubacteriales > Clostridiaceae > Clostridium > Clostridium sp. NSJ-145. The sequence goes on along the minus strand of NZ_JAJNOS010000021.1, from coordinate 28,974 downwards.
TGACTATAATAAAAAGTATTCTTTAACTGAAGAAGATTTCATGGAACAAAATATTGAAAAAGAAATAGAAGAAAAAATTCTAGAAGAAATTTATGATGAAAAAGGTATCGATGAAGTAGAAACGCCTGTATTAGAGGAAGTAAAAGAAAAAGTTAAGTCATATGAAGAAGTGTTTAATGCATTAAAAGAATATAGATTAAATAAATCTAGGGAAGAAAAGGTTAAGCCATACTTTATATATAATAATGAGATGGTGGAAGAAATAATAAAACTAAAACCGGAAGCTAAAGAAGATCTTATTTCAATTAAAGGATTTGGACCAGTAAAGATAGAAAAGTACGGACAGGATATAGTTGATATAATTAGAGGATAATAAATTAGTATGGAGATATAAGATGATTTGCCTCCACCATAGAACCCACTAAAATCAATAAATGAATTAAAAAATATCTTGAGAATAAATACAATATAAAGGTAATGGTTATTGTAAAAGATTTATCATTAAGTAATGCAGCTCAGGAGATTTATGATGAAGTGAAAGCTGCTAATATAACAATAGATTACTTAATTAATAATGCTGGATTTGGTGGTAGAGGTGAGTTCCATGTACGTTCTATGGAGCAAGATATTCAAATGATTCAAGTAAATGTTATTACTCTTACAAGATTAACTAAATTGTTTTTACCTGATTTTGTTAAGCGTGGGGATGGTAGAATATTAAATGTTTCTTCTACGGCTGCAATTATGCCAGGTCCATTACAAGCGGTTTATTATGCTACAAAGGCATATGTAACTTCATTTAGTAATGCTGTATGGCAAGAAATTAAAGGTACTGGTGTAACTATTACTACATTAATGCCAGGTGCGATGGATACAGGTTTTGCTAAAGCATCAGATATGAGTAATACTCCCTTATTTTCAAAGACTGTTAGTCCAGTTGATGTTGCAAAAGATGGCTATGAAGGTATGTTAAAAGGAAAATTAAATGTAATTTCAGGAGTGTCGCTACTTCAAAGAATGTTTTTAGCATTGACTCCATTTACACCTAAAAAAATAATGATGAAACAAATTTATGAAATGCAGAAGGAAAAATAATAAAATAGAATGGAGTATCTTTTATGAATCGTTTTATTATTGATGGTAGGTATGGTTCACTTATTTCATCAGTAGGGTTGCCTTTACGTGAAATATTAATAAAATCAGGGTTGCCAGAGGATTTATTTAGTAGAAAGAATATAAGATTAACACAAGATGAATACTTTCGTTTTATGGAAAGCATTGGTGAAGTAATGCCTGATGAAAGTAAACTAATAAAAATTGCAACTGCAGAAGGTATTGAAACTTTTTCTCCACCTATTTTTGCAGCTTTTTGTAGCAAAAATGCTCAGACTTGCATAGAGCGTTTAGCACAGTATAAGAAGCTTATTGGGCCTATGATTTTTATTATAAGAAAAGAAGAAAAGAGCTTTACAGTAGAATTATCAACAGAAGAAAAGTATCATAAAATACCTTTATTTTTGGAAGTTTCAGAGTTTGTTTTTTTGATTAATTTAATTAGGATAGCAACTAAAGAGAATATAATTCCATTGAAAATAACATTGCAGAATTCAATTAATAATAAGGTGTTAGAAAAATATTTTGGGTGTAAGATTAATAAAGGGAATAAAAGTACTTTGACTTTATCACTTAATGATTCTCTTAAACCATTTGTTAGTGAGAATGAAGTAATGTGGGATTATTTTGAGCCGGAGCTTAAGCGAAGATTGTCTGAGTTAGAAGTAGAAGATTCTTTTGGAGCAAGAGTAAGGAGTTCACTAATAGAGTTATTGCCTATAGGTTGTAGTAATATTGAAGATGTAGCATTAAAACTTGGAATGAGTAAAAGAACTCTTCAACGGAAATTGACAGAAGAAAAAACAACATTTCAAAAGCAATTAAATCATACACGTGAATTATTAGCTAAGAACTATATAAAAAATACTGACATGATAAGTGATGATATTGCCTTTTTATTAGGATACCAAGATTTGAATTCATTCTTAAGGGCATTTCAAACTTGGACAGGTATGACTATTACTGAATATAAAAAATCTTTGCAGAAAAAAATTTAATGTGTATTTTAAGAAAGTAGGATGAAGATATGAAAAAGCTTGTAGTATATTATTCACATGATGGAAGTACAAAGTTTGTTGCAGAAACAATATCAAAAATAATAGAAGCAGATATTATGGAACTCATACCGGAAGAAAATATAAATATAACTGGGATAATGAAAATCTCCTGGGGGATACGTCAACTTTTTATACATCCGAAACCTAAATTGTTAAGGAATAATATAAATCCGTCTGATTATGATTTGATTGTAATAGGTACTCCAGTTTGGTCTTATACATTTTCGCCACCTATAAGAACTTTTTTTAATGAATATAAATTATCAGGAAAAAAAGTTGCTATCTTTTGTTGCCATGGAGGACAGAAAGGAAAAACAATAGAGAAAATGAAAGAATCTTTAAAGGGGAATGTAATTATTGGAGAAAATGATTTTTTAGAACCATTAAAATATAGAAGAGAAGAAAACTTGAAAAAAATTATAGGCTGGGCTAATAATATATGAAAGTAACAGGGCAATAATAACTTTTATTATGTTGTTATTTATAGCAATAGTTTAATAAATTCAATTCTTGGAGCTAAAATGTTATATTTTTTACAACTAAAGAATTGAACTCAATATAGAATGCAAAAAAGTTTATGAATAGATAATTGGTGGATTTTAAGAGGCATTATTTACTTCCACCAGACACATGTAAATAAAAGGTCATAGTATAATCTATGACTTTTTTTTACATATCAAATTAGACTATACGCTACATTCCTGATAAAATTTAATTAACTAATTATTTTAAGAAGAAAGAGGTGAAGTTATTGAAGCAAGGCTTATATGAACAAGTCATAAATCAAGAAATATTAGAACAATTAAATTCTTTAGATCAAGATAAATTTATTATAAATAGATCAGGTCTAGATAAAGAAGAAGCTAAGGCTATTCTTTCTCAATACATAGCTCAAGTTATAAGAAAATCTCTTAATTATATTAGAGATAAGGAAAAAGAGGATGGAGATAAGCTTTTAAAGCAGATAGAAGCTTGTAATGAGATAATTGACATATTAAGTAAGGTGTCAAATGAAGAAGATATTAAGAAATATAACATAGATGAAAATGGGGAGATGCTAACAGCTCTTTACTCTAGAGTTAATAATAAGAAGGCATTATCTGAGAAGAGTGTTGTTAGGCCTATAACTCCTTTATCTCAAAGTTCTCTTTTTACTGGAGCATCTTTAGAGCCTAATATGTTGAGTGAGCTAAATAAAGAGATATTGTCTTGTGATTCTATAGATCTTTTAGTTTCTTTTGTTAAGTGGAGTGGCATAAGGTGTATTATTGAAAGTCTTAGGGAGGCAACGGACAATGGTAAGAAGCTTAGGATAATAACTACATCTTATATGGGAGCTACTGATTTAAAGGCTATTCAGGAGTTAAGTGAATTACAGAATACAGAGATTAAAATATCTTATGATACAGATAGGACAAGACTTCATGCTAAGGCATATATGTTTAAAAGAGATACTGGTTTTACTACTGCTTATATAGGTTCCTCTAACATTTCTAATGCTGCATTAACTTCAGGATTAGAGTGGAATATTAAGATTACTGAGCAAGATTCCTTTGATATTATGAAGAAGTTTGAAGCTACCTTTGAAAGCTATTGGAATGATGCAGAGTTTGTATCTTATAGAGGAACAGATGATGATATAAGAAGACTTAAGATATCCTTAAAAAATGAGAGAATTGATGAAAGACAAAACGGAGAGTTTAATTTTCCTTTTGATATAAGACCATATTCTTATCAAAAGGAAATATTAGAAAAACTTCAAGTTGAAAGAAAAATACATAATAAGTATAGAAACTTAGTTATTGCAGCAACTGGTGTTGGAAAAACTGTAATTTCAGCTTTTGATTATAAGAATTTCTGCAAAGAAAATAGAGGAAAGTCTAATAAGTTATTGTTTGTAGCTCATCGCGAAGAGATATTAAAGCAAAGTATGGATACCTTTAGATGGATATTAAAAGATAATAATTTTGGTGAGCTGATGGTAGGTGGAAGAGCACCAGAAAGTTTGGAGTATTTATTCGTATCTATTCAAAGTTTAAATAGTAGAGATTTATGTGAAGTAACATCTAAAGATTACTACGATTTTATAATTGTAGATGAATTCCATCATGCTGCTGCACCATCTTATCAAAGGCTATTGAGTTATTATGAACCAAAAGTTTTATTAGGCTTAACTGCTACTCCAGAAAGAGGAGATGGTAAAGATGTATTTAATTATTTTGAAGATAGGATTTCTGCTGAGATAAGATTACCAGAAGCGATAGATAGAAAGCTTTTAAGTCCATTCCAATATTTTTGTGTTACAGATACAGTTGACTTAAGTAAGCTTAAATGGAGTAGAAAAGGTTATGAGATAAGAGAACTAGATAATCTTTATACTAATAACGATATTAGATCAAATATGATTATAACAAGTATAAATAAATATGTTACAGATATGAATTCTGTTATTGGATTAGGGTTCTGTGCTGGGGTTGAACATGCTATTTACATGGCTAATTATTTTAATAATAATGGTATTGCATCAATTGCTCTTCATGGTAAAAGTTCTGATGAAGAAAGAAATGATGCTAAGAGAAAGCTTGTAAATGGAGAAATAAAGTTCATATTTGTTGTAGACCTTTATAATGAAGGTGTAGATATTCCAGAAGTTAATACAATTCTTTTCTTAAGACCTACAGAAAGCTTAACTGTATTCTTACAGCAGTTAGGAAGAGGGCTTAGATTAAGTGAAAATAAAGAATGTCTAACAGTTTTAGACTTCGTAGGTCAAGCTCATAAGAATTATAACTTTGAAGAAAAGTTTAGGGCTCTTGTAGGAAGAACAAGTCATTCAATTAAGAATTATATAGAAAATGGATTTTTAACATTACCTAAAGGATGCTATGTTCAATTAGAAAAACAAGCTAAAGAATATATTTTAAGAAATATTAAATCAGCATCTAATACTAAGAATAATTTAATTAGTAAGTTAAAAACATTCCAAGGAGATACTGGCCTAGAATTAACGTTAGAAAATTTCTTAACATATAATCATCTATCTTTAATAGATTTCTATGGAAAATCAGGAGATAGAAGTTTTGCAAGATTATCTGTACTAGCTGGGGTAAGAGAAGAGTTTAATGATGTAGATGAAAATGAAATAACTAAAAAGCTAAAAAATATATTCTTTATTAACTCAAGAAGATTTATTGAATTTATTAGAAGAGTCATAAAAGAATATAATAATATTTCAGATGTAGACTTTAATGAGAAAGAGAGATTAATGCTAAATATGATGTATTATACTTTCTATAATAATGCTCCTGATAAAGAAGGATTGTTATCATTAAGAGAGGGGATTAATAAACTTCTTAATAATAAAGTTATGATGAATGAAGTATTTGAAATACTAACTTACAATTACAATCATATTGATTTTGTGGATAAAGAAGTAGATTTAGGGTTTACTTGTCCTTTAGATTTACATTGCGATTATTCAAGAGATACGATTATGGCTGCTCTTGGATACTTTAATGAAGATAAAAAGCCTGCTTTTAGAGAAGGTGTTAAGTATTTTGAAGATAAGAAATTAGATATATTTTTCATTACTTTAAATAAATCAGATAAAGACTTTTCTCCATCAACATTATATGAAGACTATGCTATCAATGAAAAGTTATTCCATTGGCAAAGTCAAAGTACTACATCAGTAGAAAGCATAACAGGACAAAGATATATAAAACATTTATCTAGAGGAAATAAGGTTGCTTTATTTGTAAGAGAGCATAAAAATAAAGATGGTATAACATCTCCGTATACTTATCTTGGAACTTGTGAGTATAGGAGCCATCAAGGAAGTAAACCAATAAGCTTTGTCTGGGAGCTTCATGAAGAAATTCCACCATCAATGATAAATAAGGCAAATAAAACGATAATAATATAATAGTATTAAAGATGAATATAAGTACTAGTATAAGAGAGCAAGTATTTATAAATAAGAAATAGGTGATATAATTATTTTATATATAGGAGGTGGTTAGCATGAAAGGATATAAGACTTTCAGATTTAAATCAGTTTGCTCCTTGCAAGGACTACAACAAAGTCAGCTATACTTTGTCTGGAGCTTAAATAACTAATTAATTAGCTGAAAATTTAAATTAAGATTTTGGAAAAAATATAAATGATTTTTTGTATTCTTTGCTTTGATTTTTTTAGTATTTTAAAGTTAAGGAGTAATAAAAGAATGAATGAGTTTATAAAGAAACAAGAATATAATTATATAAAAAGATGTATGGATGATTTAAATAGCGTACTTAGAAATTGTGTGGATAAAAATGTTGTTGATGCTGTAAGGATATGTTGCCAGGATAAGATTTTATCTCATTTTAATGATTTGTCAGATGAGCAAAAGAAAGTTCTTGATATTAGCAATATTACTGATCCATTACTTATTGAGCCTTATTTAAAAGAGCTTAATAAGTATGTATATGGTATGCCAAAGCTATCATCAGCAGAGGTTATTAAAGTTTTTAAGAAAGAAAAGAAACTAAAGTTACCTAACTTAAATATAGAAGAGTCTAAGCTTGTATACTTAGGCTGGATTGATGAATCAACAAGAAAGCTACTAATTACTTATAAGTTAGATGGGAAGCTATTTGGGATGGCTTGTAGACTGCCTAAAACAAGTAATAAGGGAAGTAATATATGTGCTTTATGTAATCACATCGGTTCAGAAAGTGAAGTTGCATTTGTATCTCCAATATGTAAACAGACTAGTGAAGATGATTATAAATCACTTGGATTTTATGTATGCTTAGATAGCAATGAATGTAATGAAAGAATAGAGTCAGTAGAAAAACTTGAAGAACTTATAAAGACTGTAAATAGAATTAAATAATTTGAGAGAAAGCATATCAGAAAATTTAGGCTGATATGCTTTTATTAGAGTAAGTATAAAAAATACAAAAGTAAGGTGGTAATAAGATGATTAAGGTAGTAGCAGCAATACTTCAAAATGATGATAAAATACTTATAGCAAAGAAGAAGGAAGGTAAACCACTTGCTGGCTTTTATGAATTTCCAGGTGGAAAGGTTGAAGAGGGGGAAAATCCTGAGGATAGCCTTGTTCGTGAACTTATGGAGGAGATGAGTATAAAGGTTACTGTTAAAGATTATGTTGGTAAGAGTATATATGATTATGGTAATGGGAAGGTTATTGAATTATTAGGTTATACTGCAGAAATAATTGAAGGCGACATTGTTCTTACTGACCATGATGAATATAGATGGGTAAGTTTAGAAGAAGTATGTAATTATAATATTGCACCTGCAGATATACCGTTAATAAGTAAGATATAAATTTTTATAAAATATAATGATAGATAAGTTAGAGGAATTTGTTCAGATTTAGCATCATTAGCTGATAGTAAAGTAGATGGGTATAAGGCACCAGAAAATGAGCAAACTGTACAAATTATGTCAGTTAATCCTGATGGAACACCAGGCATGACTACTATACATGCATGGAAGTATGAAATAAATGAAAATGGTAATGATACGGTTACAATTGAATTAACAGATGGGCAAAATGCTCAAAATTTAATTAAAGATGGAGCTAGAGGGTCAATTTTAGTTGATAATAATGGATTCCAATTAATACATCTTAAAACTATTAATGTAGAAACTCTTGAATATACTGACGAAAATTATGAAAATGGATTATTTAACTCAGCGTATACAGGTGCAGATAATAAATTATCTGAATATAACATTACTTTAGAAGTAATGGCAATTGAAAAAGCACCAACAATAATGTTTACACACTAATAATTATAAAAATTTAAGCAGAATTAATGTAAGCTATAAATTATTTGTAAAGTTGTATCTAAATTTACTTAGATACAACTTTTTTGATTAATTATATAAGACTTCATGTAAGTAATAAAAAGATATTAGAAAGAAATAGAGTTAAAATCACTAAGTTTCTAAAAAGGAAACTTTTATAAAAACGTATTCATAGCGTGATATATTTTAAGCATGGAAAATAGTTAAAGGTACTTAACACAAAAATATATCGTTAAAATTAGGAGGAAATTATGGGGAAATATGAAGGTTTAGTTAAAGACATAATTAAAAATGTCGGTGGAAAAGGAAATATAAATAGCTTATCACATTGCGTAACAAGATTAAGATTTGTATTAAATGATGAGTCAAAAGCAAATGATGATGTACTTAAAAATATGGATGGAGTTGTTACAGTAATAAAATCAGCTGGACAATATCAAGTAGTTATAGGTAACCATGTACCAGATGTTTATAAAGAGGTATGTGCTCAAGCAGGAATATCAGGAGGAGCACCATCACAAGATGGACCGAAGATTTCATTTAAAGATAAAATTTTTGATACAATAACAGGAATATTTATGCCATCAATAGCAGTAATGACTGCAGTAGGTATGCTTAAGGGATTCTTAGCTTTAGCAGTATTCTTAGGTTGGATGAGTGATACAACAGGCATTTATACATTAATATATAATATTTCGGATGCACTATTCTTATTTATGCCAGTAGTAATCGGATATACGTCAGCTAATAAATTTGGAATGGACCCTATGGTTGGTTTAGCAATTGGAGCAGCATTAATGTATCCAGGTTTACAAAATGTAGATTTAGATATTTTTGGACGTATTATTAATGTAAGTTATACGGGAACAGTATTACCAATTATCGTAACTAATATTGTTGCAGCGTTCTTATATAAAAAGTTAAACAAAGTAATACCAGATGTAGTAAAGACTTTCTTTACACCATTAATTGTTATTGTTATATGTGCACCATTAGGATTTTTAGCTATAGGACCAGCAGCTAACGCTATTGCAGACTGGCTATTAAACGTAATTATGAGTATTTATTCATTTAGTCCAATAGTTGCAGGTTTAGTACTAGGTGGATTATGGCAAGTAATGATAATGTTTGGAGTTCATACAATTTTCGCTATTACAGCAATTATTACATTAATGTCAGGTAACCCAACACCAATTTTTGCATTAATTTTTACAGTTTCATTTGCTCAAACAGCAACAGTATTTGCAATTTGGCTAAAGACAAAGAATAAAAAGTTAAAATCAATTGCATTACCAGCATGGATTTCAGGCATATTTGGTGTTACAGAACCAGCTATATACGGTGTAACATTACCAAGGGTTAAGCAATTCGTTATTTCTTGTATAGGTGGTGCTTTAGGGGGAGCTTATATAGGAGCAGTTGGAATATTACATTGGCAAATGGCTGGAATGGGGATATTCGCTATTCCAGGATTCATTCAAGTAGGTGGAGACACAGGAAGAATTTTAGTTCATGTAGGAATTTCTTTAGCAATATCTATGGGATTCTCATTTGTTGCTACAATGCTTACATTTAAAGATGAAAAAGTAAAAGAAGAAGTTATAGGAAAGAAAGAATTAAACGGTGAAGAAAATATTTCAGCACCAATTCAAGGAAAAGTTATTGCTTTAAGCAAGGTTGAAGATGAAGCATTTGCAGGTGGACTTTTAGGTAGTGGGGTAGCTATTATTCCAACAGTTGGTGAATTAAAGGCGCCTTTTGATGGAGAAATAACAACATTATTCCCAACATTACATGCTATTGGAATAACAGGTGATAATGGAATAGAAATGTTAATTCACATAGGATTTGATACAGTTAAGTTAAATGGAAAGCCATTTACTGCAAAAGTTAAACAAGGCGATCATGTTAAAAAAGGGGATTTATTAGTAACATTTGATATAGAAGAAATTAAAGCAGCAGGTTGTGGAATTACAACACCAATTATTATAACTAACACAGCAAATTATTTAGATGTAGTACCAAAGGATATTGAAGAAGCTAAGTTTGGTGACAACATCATTACAGTATTAAATTAAGTGGAGGACATATGGAATTAATAGATATTATGTCTAAGAGATACTCTTGCCGTTCATTTAGTGATAAAAAAATATCTAGAGAAGATTTAGAGCTAATTTTAAAAAGTGGATATTTAGCACCTGTAGGTAAAGGGCAGTATGACCAACTTTTGATTACAGTTATTGAAAATAAAGATTTACTAAATGAATTTGATAAGGTAGGTTCTACTTTCTTTGGTGGAGAAATTAAACATCCAACATATTCTGCTAATACAATTTTATTAGTAAGTGCAAAGAAATGTGAAAATGAATTAGTTCATTACTGTAATGCCAGCTGTATTATAGAAAATATGATTTTAATGGCTACGAATTTAAGAATTCAAAGTGTATATCTTTTAGGAGCTATCGAAGCAGTAAAAAATGATCTGGAATTTTGTAAAAAGCTTGGGTTAGCAGATGAATATTTTCCAGTTGCAGCTATGGCATTAGGGTATGATTCTTCAGGGATAAAGGATATAGCAAAAAGTAATAAAATAAAAACAAGCTACCACTTATAAACTTTAAATAAAATATCTATAAGAATAAAGTGTCAATCGTCAGTAAGATTGGCACTTTGTTTTTATAAGTAAACTTTTCATGCATTATGATATAATCATTAATGATGTGGGGAATTATGTTAATGAATAAAATTAATAATATATTAAATACAACTTATACTAATGACACTTATCATTCTATATGTAAATATATAAAAGATAATATTTTAGAAATTCAGAATATGTCTATAGATGAAATAGCTGAAGGGTGCTTTGTTTCTAAATCAATGATTAGTAAGTTTACAAAAAAGTTAGGATATGAAACCTTTAAGGATTTTAAATATGATTGTGAAATTCATTGTGATTTAATAAAATATATGCCAACTACAGAGTATAAATCAAACAATTTAAGAGAAAATGTAATTAAAACCATGGATTTAATTACTAATGCTTTTAGAAATGCAGCTAATAAAATAGATTATGAAGCATTGGATAGTTTAATTGAAGATATAGAGAAATGTTCTTGTGTTGTAGCAGTAGGGCATGGTGCTTCGAAGAATGTATGTGAAAGTCTTCAGTTTTATTTGGATTATATGAATAAACCTGTAATGATTGCTGATACTGACTTTACTCGTGAGGCGTTAGTTGAAGAAAAGGCTATAATACTACTAATAAGTGCTAATGGAAATATATTTAAGCATGATAGAAGATTGATTAATAAAATAAATAGCTTAAAGCAGAAGAAATGGCTTCTTACTTGTAATAGTAATATAGATACAAATACAATAGATAATATTGTTGTAATACCATCAAAGGATAAAGCTATAAATGATATGTTAACTATGTTTATGGTAAAAGTTATTGCAAATAGATTAAAGCATATAAAGAAGTAAAGTTCACGATTTGTGAACTTTACTTCTTTTATTGTATTTCTAGGGTATAGTTTAATTAAGAAATGATATTAAAAGTTTTGGGAGGTATTATGAGAAAAGTAAAAATAAAAGTATTAAAAGCTACATGTAATAAAGAATTAGCAAAACAATATGGACATGATGATAACTATACTTCTTGCCCAGTATTAAAAGAGGGACAAGAATTTTATACAACAGGTATATTTGGTAATGATATTCCAGCAGGCTTTTGTCATATGGCTTGGCAAGCACTAGTGATGCCAGTAAATGTATTAATTGGTGGTGGAAAGGTTTTAGGATTTGATGATGTACATATAGCTTGTTGTACAGATGGATTAAGACCAGTTATTTTTGAATTAAGTGCTGTTGAGGAAGAGAGGTAGAAAAATATGAAATTAGTAGTGATAGGTGCTAATGGGAATTTAGGAAGCAGAGTAGTAAAGCAGGCTTTAAATAGAGGGCATGAAGTAAAGTCAATTGCATATATGAGCAATGGAAACTGTGAAGGAACTGAGGTTGTAGATAAGAATTTATTTGAAATGACTCAAGAGGATTTAGGTGAAGCTGAGGTTATTATAAGTGCTTTTGGTGGTGGATTTAAGGCAGATCCAGTAATAAATAAGGAAGCTTATGAAAAATACATTGAATTATTAGATGGAACTAATAAAAAGATAATTGCAATTGCAGGTGCAGGAAGTCTTTATACTGATTCAACTCACAGTATGAGAGAATACGAAGTACCAGGATATTCAGCAACCTTAGCTGGTATATCAAGAAATATTAGATTAGGTGTAGATAAGATAAAAGAAAGAACTGACTTAAATTGGACAGCGGTTTGTCCTTCAAGAAAGTTTGATTTAGAAGGTCCACATACTAATAACTACATTGTAGGAACTGATGAAGAAATTATCTACAACGAAGATGGAAATAGTTATGTAACTTATGAAGATTTAGCAACAGCTATGTTAGATATAGCAGAAAAAGATTTATATAATAGACAAGTTGTAACTATTGCTACAGTTACAGTGAAAGAGGAGGAAGCTTAAGATGGGATTTCCAAGTGATTTTTTATGGGGTGGAGCTACTGCAGCTAACCAATGTGAAGGAGCATATGATTTAGATGGAAGAGGTTTAGCAAATGTTGATGTACAGCCTCATGGAAGAGAACGTTTCTTAGTATCAAAAGGTGATAGACATATGTTAGAACTTGAAGAAGGATATTACTATCCAGCTTTAGAAGCTATCGATTTTTATCATAATTATAAGGAAGATATAAAACTATTTGCTGAAATGGGATTTAAAGTTTTTAGAATGTCCATTGGATGGTCAAGAATTTTTCCGAATGGTGATGAAACTGAACCTAATGAATTAGGGTTACAATTTTATGAAAATGTATTCAAAGAATGTAAGAAATATAATATAGAGCCATTAGTTACAATTACGCATTTTGATTGTCCTATCCATTTAACAAAAGTTTATGGGGGATGGAGAAGTAGGAAGATGGTTACTTTCTATGAAAGATTAGTAACTGTATTATTTAATCGTTATAAAGGATTAGTAAAATATTGGCTTACATTTAATGAAATAAATATGTTATTACATTTACCTTTTACAGGAGCAGGTATTTTATTAGAGGAAGGTGAAAATAAGGACCAATTACTATTTACAGCAGCTCATCATCAATTAGTTGCAAGTGCTTTAGCAACTAAGATAGCTCATGAAGTTGATCCAGATATGAAAATAGGTTGTATGTTAGCAGCTGGAAATACTTATCCTAATACACCAAATCCAAATGATATATGGAAATCTATGAATAAGGATAGAGAAAACTATTTCTTTATAGATGTTCAAGCAAGAGGATATTATCCAAGATATGCATTAAAGGAAATGGAAAGAAAAGGTGTAGTTCTACCACTTGAAGAGGGGGATTTACAACTTCTTAAAGAAAATACAGTAGATTTTGTATCATTTAGTTATTATTCTTCAAGACTTACTAGTGCTGATCCTGAAGTTAATAAATATACAGAAGGAAATGTATTCCCAACATTAAGAAATCCTTATTTAAAAGCAAGTGAATGGGGATGGCAAATTGACCCACTAGGATTAAGAATAAATTTAAATAGTATTTATGACCGTTATCAAAAGCCAATGTTCATTGTAGAAAATGGATTAGGTGCTAAAGATGAATTAGTAGATGGCACTGTTTATGATGATTATAGAATTGAATATTTAAGAGAGCACATTAAGGCTATGAAGGATGCCATTGATATAGATGGTGTTGAGTTAATGGGATACACAGCTTGGGGATGTATAGATTTAATTAGTGCATCAACTGGTGAGATGTCAAAGCGTTATGGATTTATTTATGTTGATAGAGATGATTTAGGAAATGGAACATTAAAGCGTTATAAAAAGAAAAGTTTTAATTGGTACAAAAAAGTTATAGAAAGTAATGGAGAAGATTTAATATAGTTTACTTAATAAGCCTAAGTGTTAGTATAGCTAATACTTGGGCTTAATCTATTTTAGTAATAGATTATGGGTTTATTATTATCATAGATTTAAAGGGCTTTATAGATAAATTTAAAGGGATTATATGAAGATTTTCAAATTAAGAAATAATATGTAAATTTTGTATGCTATATTATAAATAAGTATAATATGAAAAAATTATATTTAAAAATTATAGGTGGGGATGAAAATAAATGAGTAAGAAAATTGCACATGATGTAACAGATACTGTAGATAATGATGGGATTGCCAAGGCGTTTAAAAGATATTTTAATATTTAGTTAGTTCTTTATAGTATTAGATTTACTTATACTTTTGGATATGGATTAAGTTATTAGAGTGTGAATAATACAATTCAATATTTCATATCGATGTTATATAGAGTTAAGTTCTATATAGTATGGAGGTAAATATGGGGTTATTAAATTTAGGATTGATTTTAGGTAGTGGTATAGCAGTTATAGGTGGAGTAGATTATTTAAAAAGGAAATTGCTAATAGTATTTAGAAGATGGGACAAACTAGGATTAGATAAATATAGAATAAAGCGTTACTATAAAGATGGTAATGCAATAGTTATACTTGTAGAAGTGGCTATTGGGGGAAGTGTTAGTGATTTAAAAAACTATACTGGAAAAATAGAAAAGGCCTATGGATGCAAGTGTGAAATTCAGGATATAGAATATAGTAAATACATTACAGTAATATTAAACTATGAAGAATCATTAGAAAGTATAAAAATGTATTAAGGGCGATTATATAATCGCCCTTTTAATATTTTTATATAAAAAATATTAAGTTTAATGAGATGTTTTTTGAATTCATAATTAGTTTAACTACCTTTCAAAAATAAATTCATTATAAAATAAATTTTTTTACAAATACTAAATAATGTGTAGAAAAATGTAGCATTATATCTAAAAACTATTTTAGTGAATTTAAGACAGTAAAGGAAAGGGATTATTATGAAAAACAAGTTACCTAAAGAGGCTTACGGTGGAGTACATGGAAAAGATTATGTTCCATTTGTAACTGATAAGTCTAAAAAAGGAGTAAACGTGGCAGTAATGATAATTGGAGTTGTCTTAGCTGCCGTATTTGCAGCATCTACAGCTTATTCTGGTATGAAATCAGGATTAACAGTTGCTGCAGGAATTCCAGGAGCTATAATTGGTTCAATGCTTGTAGGAGTCTTTGCTAAAAAGAAAGGAATCCTTGGAAAAAATATTATTCAAGGTATGTCTAGTGGTGGAGAATCTATAGCAAGTGGGATGATTTATGTATTACCAGCAGTTATATTAATAGGAAGTAATGTTAGCTTCTTAGAAGGAGTAAGTGTAAGCGTTGCAGGAGCTTTATTTGGAATAGGAGCTACTTCATTAGTTTATAATTACTTAATTGTAGAAGAACATGGTCAGCTTATGTACCCTGAATCTTTAGCTATTTCAGAGACACTTGTTGCTTCAGAAACAGGTGGAGATGCAATAAAGTTTATGGGAATAGGTTTTGGAATAAGCGGAATTATAAATGTTTTAACTAGTTCTTTCTTAAATGTAGTTAATAATACAATGACTTTCTTAGGAAGTAAATTTTATAAATGGAAGTTCTCAACAGAAGTAAATCCTCTTTTATTAGGAATTGGATTTATAGTTGGCTTAGAAGTATCTTTAACTATGTTTGCAGGATCAATACTAGCTAACTTTGGTGTTGCTCCTTTAATTGGATACTTTAGTGATATGGCATCAGAAGGAATGACTTCATGGAATGATACAACTGTTGCTATTAATCAGATGGATGTTAATGCAATTTCAGGAGGATATGTTAAATACATTGGTGCAGGTATGATGCTTTGTGGTGGAATTATCGGAGCAATTAAACTTATACCAACTATAGTTGTATCATTAAAAGAAACTTTAAAAGCTAAATCTAATTCTGGTGGAGAAAAAAACTCTGGTGAGATGATAATACTTTTAGTAGGAATTGCTCTAGCTTTTGTAGCAGGTTTCTTTATTTCTGGAAGTATTACTATGGCTATAGTAGCTGCTCTCGTATCTCTTATATTAGCTTTGCTATTTGTAATAGTTTCTGGAAGATTGGCTGGAACTATAGGTACATCTAATCTTCCTGTATCAGGCATGACAATAGCAGCTTTAGTTATATTAACTTTAGTTTTTGTAATAATGGGTTGGAAAGGTCAATCTGATAATAAGTCACTACTTTTATTTGCAGAGTTTATGGTAGTTGCTATATCAGTAGCAGGTGGATATAGCCAATCACAAAAAGTAAGTTACATAATAGGTGGAAGCAGAAAAGAAATGAGAAATTACTTTGCATTAGCTAGTATAGTAGGAGTAGTTGTAGTTACAGGAACAATTTTAGTTCTTGCTGATCAATTAAGAATTACAGGGGCTGATGCACCTTTTGCACTTCCTCAAGCTAACTTAATGTCTACTTTAACTTCAGGTATTATGTCAGGAAATTTACCTTGGCCAATGATTTTAGTAGGAATAGTAATAGCTTTATTCTTATTTATGTTAAATCTTCCTATAATGACTATAGCAATAGGTTTCTATTTACCTATATCAACAACATCAATAATTTTAGTAGGAGCTTTAATACGTTTATTTATAGAAAAAATGAGTAAGAGTGAAAAAGAGAAAGAAGTTAAGGTTTCTAACGGTATTAGCCTTTCATCAGGACTTGTTGCCGGTGGATCTATAATAGGATTATTAGGAATAATATTACAAGTAACAGGAATTGTTAAACCAAGAGTTCCAAGTGGATTTTTAGGTGGAAATATGATGGCTATAATACTATTAATCATATTAGTTATAGCGACTACAATACCGATTATGACATCGAAAGTTAAAAATAACGAATAATAGAAAGAAAGTGCGAAGCACTTTAGTGAAAAGTTTCACTGCGTCAAAAGGGAAAAAGTCACTGACATGACAGTGAAAATATTGCTTATAGCAATAGTGAAAAGTGTCCATATTAATACTTTTCACTTTAACTTTAGTTAAATTTTCATCGTTACGATAGTAGCATTTTCACCTCGACGTAGTCGACTTTTCACTGTGAAGCTTGCTTCGCACTTTATTTTTTTGTCGAAAATTGAAAAGATATGTGCTTTTTTATATACTATAATTAATGTAATATAAGAATTTTTAAAGTGCGCTTGCCCAATTTCCTAACCAATAGGAAAAAGAATATTTGAATCGTTACCAAAGCTTTATTAAAATTTAGTTAAAGTGATTAGAAATGATTTAATCATTAAAGTGAGTTTAGCGCATATTTGCATACGATAAAAAGTGTTAAGAGGTGCGCTATGTTTACTAAAAGGCAAACTAATATATTAGAGATAATTCTAAAGAATACATCAGGAATTACTGGTTCTAATATTGGAGAAAAACTTTCGGTTTCATCAAGAACTATCAGAAATGATATTTCACAGATAAATTCACTTTTAAGTAATGATAATATAACTATTTCATCATCTCATAAAAGTGGGTATTTTTTAAAAGATGAGTATATAGAAAAGTTAAAGGAAATATTGAATAACGAAAAAGGATTAAATTCAGCCTATCATTTAGATGATCATAGAGATTTCGTTGTATTAGGTAAAATTCTTTTTGAAGGAAAACAAAGTATATATGATTTAAGTGAAATATTGTTTGTTTCTACAAGAACGGTATATAAAGTTATTAAGAGTCTACAGGAAAGTATGTCAACCCAATATTTCTTTAATGGAATAAAATACGAAAAAGAGTATGTTTTTGTTGAGGCATCTGAAGAAGAGATTAGAAAGTTACTTTTTAAAATAGTTGGTGTCAGTGTTTTTGAAAAGACAATATCATTAAAAGAAGTGCAGATTATATTTGATGATAACTTTAGCTTAGAAGAGTTACATTACATTTGCGATAAAGTAAAAAAGTGCTTTATAGATAAAAAGAACTTTGTTGATGAAGAATATATAGTTATACTAAGTTGGCTTTTATATATTGCTCAAATAAGAAGCAACAATGGTTTTTGTAATCAGAAAAGTAAAAATAAATTAACAGATAAGAAAGCATTAAAAACAATAGAGGATTTAATAGAAGCTGGAGTTAAGTTAAATAAAAATGATATAGAGTCTATTTATAATTTTTTATGGACTAAAAAATTAACCTCTGAAAATGAGATAAGTGAAATTACCAATATTGTTTTAAGTGATTTTATTCGTGCAATTAAAGAAAGATATGATGTTGATTTAAATGATAGTGATGAACTTTTAGGAAATTTATTAGAGTATATGGAATATATGTTACGACGTATACAAAGTGACTATCAATTTGTAAATTCTATAAAGAGTGACATTAAAAATAGATATCCGTTTGCTTATGAAATTTCAATGCTAATAGTTGAGATAATATATAAGTATTTTAATAAGTACACAAAAGATGATGAAGTAGCTAATATAGCAATTTATCTAGAACCACTTTTAAATAGTTTTAGTTATAAAACTAAGATTCTTATGATAACAGATTCGAGAGTGGGGATTAATAGTTTAATTCAGCGTTGGATTAATGATAATTTTTACAATAAGGTAGAAATTGTAGGGAAAATATCTTTAAATCAATTAAATAACTATAGATATGTAGAAGATGCAGATATTATTATATCGCCTATTAATATAGAAAAAGAAGTCAAAGTACCTACCTGCGTAATTGAAAGTATACCAGATAGTAATGATATAAAAAGATTAAAGCAAATGATGCATAAAGTTAATATAGGAAATAAATTTGAAGATATTATTAAGAAGTACTTTGATAAAGATTTGATAGATATATATGATGAAGAATATAACTTTGATCAAATAATAATGAGACAAGCTAAAAAGCTTAAAAAAGCAGGTTATATTTTAAATGAAAAAGAATTCGTAGATGATGTATTGTCTAGAGAAAGAGAATATCCTACGGTTATTGGAGAGTTTGTTATGATACCACGGCCAAGGAAGATTTTCTCAGAGAAGGTTTTAGTAAGTGTAGCTATTTTAAAGAAACCTATTTCATATAAAGGAAAAAATATAAGAATTATATTTTTATCAACACAATCATATAAAGCAAATTATGATTTAAGTCTTTTATATGAATTATTTAAAAGAGTAGCTTTAAATAAATGTATATTAAGATCATTGATTGACTTAGAAGAGAAAAGTGAATTTTTACAATGGTTCATTGATTTATCTAAGAATATCAAATAACTTTAAATATAAATAAGTGTAAAAACAAGGAGAAATTATTATGAGTTATAGTATGTGGGCAGAAATAAAAACAAGAAATGGTTTTGCAGCAGATGAAATTATTTCATGTTATCAAAAAGCAGTAAGAAGATCAATGGTAGAAGAGGCATGTGAATATGCATATGAATTATATATAACTTCACCACAATTATTAGATAAATTATGGAGAAGAATATTAACTATATCTGTTGAAGATATTGGATTTGGTAATCTAGATGCAGCAGTTCAAGTTAATGCATTAAATGAAATGAGAAAGAACTATCCATATGATGATGGAGATCAACCAATGTACTTCATCCATGCAACAAGAATTTTAGCAGAAAGCACTAAAGACCGTTCAAGTGATTATTTAAAGAATATAGTAATTAAGAGCTTTGCAATGGGTAAAAAAGTTGAAGTTATGGATGTTGCTTTAGATAAGCACACTAAGAGAGGTCAAGAGATGGGGAGAGGTTCAAAGCACTTCTTTGAAGAAGGAACTAAAGTAATACCTCAACTTAAGATTGACAATGATTATAGAGAAAGATATGGAAAAATCTTAGAAGTATACAAGCCAGAAGAAGCAGTAGAAAACGCATTTGTTTACGGAAAAGATCAATTTTAGTTAAGAAGAGCAGGGAGGATAACTCCCTGCTCTTTTAATCTTTCCTAAGCGTTAGGAAATTTATGGGTTGAGATGTAAAGCTTTAATAAATATAATTGACTTGAAAAGAAAATTTCTTATGGTACTTAAAGTTTTAGACAATAGTCTACTTAATTTAGTAGATGAACTTATTTAACTTATCAAGTACAGAGTAAAGAAGAAAATAAAAATATTCTTAAAATTGTAGAGTAAAAGTTAAAAGGAGGAATTTACTATGAGAAAATTTTCAGTTGTTATAGCAGGGGGAGGAAGTACTTATACACCAGAAATTATTTTAATGTTATTAGATAATTTAGATAGACTTCCATTAAGAAAAATTAAGCTATACGATAATGATGAAGAAAGACAAAATAAGGTTGCTAAGGCTTGTGAAATATTAATTAAGGAAAAAGATCCTTCAATTGAATATGTAGCAACAACAGATCCAGAAGAGGCTTATACAGATGTAGATTTCTGTCTTGCTCATATAAGAGTTGGTAAGCTTGAAATGAGAGAAATGGATGAAAAGATTTCATTAAGACATGGAGTTGTTGGACAAGAAACTTGTGGACCAGGTGGAATTGCTTATGGAATGAGATCTATAGGTGGTGTGCTTGAAAATATTGATTATATGGAAAAGTATTCACCAGATTGTTGGATGCTAAATTACTCAAATCCAGCATCAATAGTTGCAGAGGCAGTTAGAAGATTACGTCCTGATTCTCGTGTTATAAATATTTGTGATATGCCAATAGGTATGGAGCATAATATAGCTAAAATTGCTGGCTTAGAATCTAGAAAGCATATGGATATAAGATATTACGGCTTAAATCACTTTGGGTGGTATACATCTATTAAAGATAAAGAAGGAAATGAATTACTACCAAAGCTTGTTGAACATATAAAAGAATATGGATTTATTAATGGTGAAGAGGGAATGAGCACTGCTAAGAAAGACAGTTGGTTTGAAACTAATCTTTTCACTAAAGAAATAGTTAAAACTGATTTAACTACAATACCAAGTAGTTATTTAAAATATTATTTATTCCCAGACTATGTTGTAAACCACTCTAACCTAGAATATACTCGTGCAAATGAAGTTATTGATGGAAGAGAAAAGGAAGTCTTTGGAGCTTGTGCTTTAATTGAAAAACAAGGTCATTCAGAAGGTTCAGGTTTACAAATAGGTATTCATGCAGAGTTTATAGTAGATTTAGCAACAGCTTTAGCTTACAATACTCAAGAAAGAATGTTGTTAATAGTTGAAAATAATGGAGCTATTTCTAATATTCAAGATGATGCTATGGTTGAAATACCATGTATTGTTGGAAAGAATGGGTACGAACCATTGTCTGTAGGAAATATTCCAACATTCCAAAAAGGATTAATAGAACAACAATTAGCTGTAGAGAAGTTAGTGGTTGATGCATGGATTGAAAAGTCATATCATAAATTATGGCAAGCTTTAATGTTATCTAAAACAGTGCCAAGTGCAACAGTTGCAAAAGAGCTTTTAGATGATTTTATAGTAGTAAATAAAGAGTATTGGCCAGAACTTAGCTAATTTTTATAGAGTAATAGAAATTAATATTTATTGATAGATTTAAATTTTGTAGTATAGAGCTATATCATCAGTTAATTATCTGAGGGTATAGCTTTTATTTTTATTTAATATTTGAAAGATTTTATAGTTTTAATAAAATATATTAGTGATAAAAAAATGCACAAAGAGAATATAACGAAAATTATATAAGAAAAAAGCAGAAATATTCGACTGAAAAGGATTTAAATAATAGTTTTTCCTAACTAGAGAGGAAAATGTTTGTTTGAATACGTGTTGTAGGGTAAGTATAATAAAATTAAATTTAACGGAAACTCAGGGGGTAATATAATGAAACAAGGTGCTTTTTCTAAATTTATGGAAAAGTTTTTAATGCCAATCGCTCAGAAGATTGAAGGGCAAAAGCATTTACAAGCTATTAAAGATGGTATCATAGCTGTAATTCCAATAATCATAATTGGGTCTTTTAGCTTAATTCCGATTGGGGTTGCAAACTTATTTCCAAACAGTGCTTTTTATAATTTCGTAAATACATATATTAATTATTTTAATTTAGCAGGATTTTTTACAACTAATCTAATGTCTCTATATGCTGCATTTTTCATTGCAGATAGTTTACAAAAGAAATATAATTTGAACTCAAGTTTAATAGGAATAACATCAGTTGTATGTCACTTAGTATTATCTGTATCAATTGAAGATTTTGCGAATTCAACAATTTGGAATGTATCATCTTTAGGTGCTGAAGGTTTATTTGTAAGTATGATAGTTTCAATTGTAGTTGTTGAAATAAGTAGATTATGTAAAGAAAAGAAGTTAGTAATCAAAATGCCAGATAGCGTACCACCAATGGTTGCTGAATCATTTACAATATTAATTCCATTAGTAATTAACTTTGCTTTAGCAGTTGCAGGATCAATAATCTGTATGAATGTAGCAGGGGTAACATTCCCACAACTAATAATGAAGTTACTTGCTCCAGCAATTACTTCAATGGACTCATTACCAGCAGTTATGTTAGTTATATTCTTAACTCAATTATTATGGTTCTTTGGATTACATGGAGCTTCAATAACATCAAGTGTATGGGCAGCATTCGCAATTAGCTATGGTGCAGCAAATGCAGCAGCTGTAGCAGCAGGACAAGCTCCTCAACACGTATTTACTTTTGGATTTTACTATGGATTCTTACAAGTTACAGGGTCAGGAATCACTTTAGGACTTGTTTTCTTAATGATGAGAAGTAAAGCTAAATCACTTAAAGCTATAGGTAAATTAGGTATTATACCAAGTTTCTTTGGAATTAATGAGCCAGTAATATTTGGTGCACCATTAATAATGAATCCATTTATGTTTATACCATTCGTATTTGGACCAGTAATAGTTGCAGGATTAAATTACTTAGCTATGTCAACAGGATTAGTTGGGCTTCCATTATATGAAGCACCAGGATTCTTACCACCAGGATTCCAAGCATTCTTATTAACATTAGACTGGAAAGCATTTGCTTTAGCAATATTTAATGTAATATTTATGACAGCAGTATACTATCCATTCTTTAAGGCTATGGAAAAAGATGAATTAAGAAAAGAAGCTATTGCAGAAGGAAATGTCAACGTAATAGCATAATAGAAATATTAAGAGCGAAGCTCTGTTATTAATGATAAATGACAAAGAGAGAATGGCAAATTAATGATGAAGCTGATTAAATAAGCTTTTATCAATTTGCCATTTTTCATTTTAAACGTCCCATTAATAAAGCGCTTTGCATTTTATTTTTGGAGGAGAGAAATAATGGGAACTATACATATAGAAGCTAATAGAGAAGATATTGCAAAAATTGTACTTATGCCAGGGGACCCTTTAAGAGCACAATTTATTGCGGAAAATTATTTAGAAGATGCGGTACAAATAAATAAAGTTAGAAATATGTTTGGATTTACAGGATATTATAAAGGTGTAAGAGTAACTATAATGGCATCAGGTATGGGAGGCCCATCAATGGGAATATACTCTCATGAGCTTTTTAATAAATATGATGTGGAAGCTATTATAAGAATAGGTTCTACTGGAGCTTATAGTGAAAAGTTAAATATGCATGATGTAATGCTAGTTGAAAGTAGTTGGAGTCAATCCACCTATGCAAAAACTTATAGTGGATATGAAGAAGATGTTGTTTATCCAAATAATGAACTAAATACTCTTATTAAGGAAGTTTCAACTAAATTAAATATTAATATAAAGACAGGAAGAATACATTCAACTGATGCATTCTATACAAAGGATAAAAGTGTATTACACCATATAAGAGACACATACGGATGTCTTGGAGTAGAGATGGAGTCTTTTGCGTTATTACATAATGCAAATGTTGCAGGAAAGAAAGCAGCATGTTTATTAACAGTTGCAGATCATGCTTTAACTAATGAGAAAGCAACTGTAGAAGAAAGACAACATGCCTTTGAAAATATGATAAATCTAGCTTTAGGCACTGTTATAGAGTACTCTAAATAGTTATTAAATATATTAAGATAGAAGCAAGAATAAAGTGCGAGTTAAAATAAAGTAGCTCGCACTTTATTTTATAATATTTTAATGTTGATATATTGTTACAAAATATAAAAATATTGAGTATAAATTTTAGGTGATTTAAATAAACTTAAACATTCAGTATACTTTTTTTGAAAGCTAGTTTTATGAGAGGTGATTAATATGAAAGATATAATATCTATATTGAATGATCCAAAGGTATTTGAAATTAATAGATGCAAGGCACATTCAGACCATTATTTTGAAGGATATAATACATTTAAGTATTCTTTAAATGGTAATTGGAAATTTAGCTATAGTGATAATTTAGACAATGTAGAAAAGAATTTTTATAAAGAAGACTTTAACGTTGATGAATGGGCTGAGATAAAAGTACCAGGACATATTCAAATGCAAGGATATGACAGACCACAGTATGTAAACACAATATATCCTTGGGATGGATGTGAAAATGTTCCTGAAGGACAAGCTCCAAAAGATTTTAATCCAGTAGGAAGCTATGTTAAATTTTTAGAACTAACAGAGGATGATTTAAAAGATAACAATAAGATATACTTATCATTCCAAGGCGTAGAAAGTTCATTTGCTTTATATATAAATGGAAAATTTATAGGGTATAGTGAAGATACATTTACATCTTCAGAATTTGAAGTAAGTAAAGTTTTAAAGTCTGGATTAAATAAAATTGCTGTTCAAGTATACAAGTGGTGCTCAGGTAGTTGGCTTGAGGATCAAGATTTTTGGAGATTTTCAGGGATATTTAGGGATGTATTTGTATATAGTGTTCCTAAAGTTCATGTATACGATTTAAAGGTTGTTGCAGAGGTCGATGATAAATATAAAAATGGAATACTGAAATCTAATTTAATACTTAATGGTAATGGAGAAGCTATAGTTCAATATGAGTTATTAGATAAAGATGATGAAGTTATTATAAGTGGAGAAAAAGATAATATATCAATTAAGAATGAGATAACTATAGATTTAGAAATAAAAGTAGATAATCCTAATTTATGGAGTGCAGAAGCACCATTCTTATATACTCTAAAAATATTATTAATTGCAGATGGTGAAGTAATTGAAACAGTAATGCAAAAAGTAGGCTTTAGAAGATTTGAACTAAAGAATGGAATAATGCAGTTAAATGGTGAGAGAATTGTATTTAATGGAGTGAACCGTCATGAATTTAATTGTAATAATGGAAGAGTAGTATCAGAAGAGGATATGATTTGGGATTTAAAAACTATGAAGCAAAATAACATAAATGCCGTTAGAACCTCCCATTATCCTAATAATACAAGATTTTATGAATTATGTGATGAGTATGGGTTATATGTTATTGATGAAGTAAATCTTGAGTCACATGGTACTTGGGGCTTATGTACTGGTCCAAGAAAATACAATGATAAGAATATACTTCCAAATGATAAAGAAGAGTGGGTGCCTTTATTATTAGATAGAGCTAACTCTATGTATGAGCGAGATAAAAATCATCCGTCTATATTGATTTGGTCTTGTGGAAATGAGTCTTATGGTGGAGAAGATATTTATAAGATGAGTAAATTTTTACAAGGTAAAGATAATACTAGACTTGTACATTATGAAGGTGTATTCCAAGATAGAAGATATAATGATACATCACAAATTGAAAGTCAAATGTATACAAAGGTACACAATATAAAAGAATTTTTAAAGGAAAATAGAGATAAGCCAATGATATGTTGTGAATATGCACATGCCATGGGAAATTCTTTAGGTGCTTTATATAAATATACAGATTTAACGGAAGAGGATCCTTTATATCAAGGTGGATTTATATGGGATTTTATAGATCAAGCTATAGTAAAGGAAAATAGTAATGGTAAAAAGTTCTTAGCTTATGGAGGTGATTTTGAAGATAGACCAACAGATTATAATTTCTGTGGAAATGGATTAGTATTTGCTAACAGAGAAGTTACTCCTAAGATGGCAGAGGTTAAATATTGTTATCAAAATATAAAAATAAAAATATTAGAAGATAAGATTAATATAAAAAACAAAAACTTATTTACTAATCTGAATGAATATGAATGTTTCTTTATTTTAACTAGAGATGGGGTAGAAATAGATAGAAAGACTACCATTATAGATTTAGCTCCAATGAGCGAGAAGAGTATTGAGATACCATTTGTAAGAGAGAATAATATTGGAGAATATATTTTAACAGTTTCTTTCTGTTTAAGTAAAGATGAAATATGGGCAGAAGAAGGCTACGAAATTGCTTTTGAGCAACAAGTACTTTATGTAGTCAAAAAAGATAAAAAAGAATATAAAGGAAATCTTTCTATTGTAGATGGAGATATTCACGTAGGGATACATGGAGAAAACTTTAGAGTATTATTCTCAAGAGTTAAAGGTGGATTAGTTTCTTATGTATATGATGGTAATGAATATATTTTAGAAAGACCTAAGCTAAACTTTTGGAGAGCTCCTGTAGATAACGATATAGCAAATGGAATGACATTTAATAATAGTATTTGGAAGATTGCTAGTCTTTATGGAAAAGCTACTATGAAATCTTTTAAAGAATTAGAAGAAGGTATAGAAGTGTGCTATACACATATGCTACCTATGTTAGATAAGGTAAATGTAGATGTAAAATATCTTGTTAAAGAAGATGGATTAATAGAAATAACAGGAGAGTATTTTGGAACTGAGGGAATTCCTAATATACCTGAATTTGGTATGATGTTTACATTAAAATCAGATTTAGATAAAGTATTATGGTATGGAAGAGGGCCAAGTGATAATTATACAGATAGAAAAGATGGATGTAAAATAGGAATATATGAAGGGTGTGTAAATGACTTAGTGCCATATTTAAGACCTCAAGAGTATGGAAATAAATCAGATGTTAGATATGCAAAGGTATTTTCAGATAATGGGTTTGGTTTAATATTTAAAGGTGACAATCTTAACTTTAGTGCATTACCATATACTCCACATGAGATAGAAAATGCAGCGCATAGTTTTGAATTACCACCGGTATATCATACTATAATTCGTGTATCACAAGAACAAATGGGAGTTGGAGGAGATGATACATGGGGAGCTCCTGTTCATGAAGAGTTTACTATTTCAGGAGAAGAAAATCACAAGTTTAAATTTATATTTGGAGTAGATTTAGAGAAAAATTAAGGTTAAAACAAAATCTTTTTAGCTAAAAATTAAAAATGACAAGTGGCAAGTTACGGAATAAAATCAATCTCCATGTATAACTTGCCAATTGTCACTTGCAACTAAATAAAATCTTTTTTGATTTATTATTAATCGTAGTGTAGATTCATTTTAGCACAGTATTCTTCAGAGCATTTCTTACAAAGTACCTTTAAGTTTTCATCTGAACCAGAAGAATTAATATTATATACATCAATATTTGCAATACTACCACATTCTTCACACATATATTTAGCATTTTCGAATGCTAAATGACGTTTTTCTTTTGATAAGACTATTGGATTAAATTCAATAGCGTCTTCAGATAATTCTTTTTTATTATGCTTTAGTACGAAAATATTGTTTTTTTCTGATAAAGTATTTTTAAACTTAGAGAAAAGTTTTGTAACTAAGTGAGTTTTTTCTTTAGTACGAGTACTTTTCATTTTCATGTAATATTCTTTTAAAACAGTTACAACGAGACTAATAAAATAAAGTCCTAGTATAACATAAATTAAATTAAACATAATAATCACCAATAATATTTTTACCAGGAATATCATTTTTAATACATATATTTAAATATGTAATTAAATTAATTAGAAAGCTAAAATTAAATGATTAGAGTTTAGGGGGAGTAGGTACTAGGATGACTTTAAAAGTATAATAATTAGAACGGAGAATTTGAGCTTGCTATTAATAAAAGTAAGCATTAATAGTAGTTCAAATATTAAAAATAGACTTGTCTTTTTTGAAAATATTAGTATAATAATTATATTGATAAATTAATTAATATAATTGAATATACTTTGTGTTCATCGGAGGGTATATATTACATTGGTAAATATGCTGGATAAGATGCGGAGATAATCCGTTCTTATCCAGCTTTTTTAATTTTTCTAATTATATAAGCTTTCTATTTTGAAATAAAAAAAACTTACTATAATGGAAAGCTGTAATTATTATAAATTTATATTTTCGGAGGTCTTTATGAAACAAAAAACATTATCATTAACTGAAGGGGCAATAGGTTCAACACTTTTAAGGTTTGCAGTACCGTTTTTATTAGCAAGTTTATTACAAGCTTTATATGGTGCAGTTGACTTATTTGTTGTAGGGCAATATGCTGATTCCGCTGCTGTTTCTGCTGTAGCTATAGGGAGTCAACTTATGCAAACTATAACAGGTATCGTACTTGGAATATCTATGGGAGGAACTGTTTTAATAGGTCACTGTATAGGAGAAAAAAATGATAAGGGAGCAGCGAAAGCTGTTGGTACAATAACTATTTTATTTATTATGATAGCTGCTATTTTAACTCCAATTATGATATTTGGAACTAATTTATCAGTATCTTTAATGCATACACCAACTGAAGCTATAAACTATGCTAGACAATATATCTTTATATGTGCTTGTGGGATTCCTTTTATAGTAGGATATAATGCAGTAAGTGGTATATTTAGAGGCGTAGGAGATTCAAAAACACCTATGTATTTTATTGCTATAGCATGTGTAGTAAATATAGTCTCTGACTTTATATTAGTTGGGAAATTTAACATGGGGGCTTCAGGAGCGGCTATAGCAACTATTTTAGCACAAGCTATAAGTTTAATAATATCATTAATATTTATGGCTTTGTTTTAATAAACTGTTGAAATTTGATTAACCTCTATAAATATGGTTATAATATATAATATAACTACTATTTAGGAGGTTTTTTTATGCCGAGAGTTAATAATGTTATTCAACA
>NZ_JAJNOS010000020.1:0-42663 GCF_021044725.1 Clostridium sp. NSJ-145 | reverse complement strand
ACCTCCTATTTGTCGTGTCAAAAAACTTGTTCATTTAGAAATAATTTCATATAAATATATGAATAAAAAATAAAAAGACCGTCTACTGAAATGATTTTAAAAATCATTTCAGAGACAGCCCCTTTTTTTGTTTTTGTAATATAATGAAATATTCTTAAAGCTGAGATGAAATCTTTCCTAGCAAAATGTAAAATTCGAAGTACGATTTATTCTAAAAACATTTTTAAATCATCTTCAACATTTGTTATTCCACCTATTCCAAAGTTTTCAACAAGTACTTTAGCTACATTTGGTGAAAGGAATGCTGGTAAAGTTGGTCCTAAGTGAATATTCTTTACTCCTAAGTATAATAGTGATAATAATACTATTACAGCTTTTTGTTCATACCATGCAATATTAAATGCTATTGGTAATTCATTTATATCTTGTAATTCAAATACTTCTTTTAACTTTAATGCAATTAAAGCTAATGAGTATGAATCGTTACATTGTCCTGCATCTAATACTCTTGGAATTCCGTTTATATCTCCTAGATCTAATTTATTATACTTATATTTTGCACATCCTGCAGTTAATATTACTGTATCTTTTGGTAATGCTTTTGCAAAATCAGTATAGTAGTTTCTTGACTTAGCTCTTCCATCACATCCAGCCATAACGAAGAATTTCTTTATAGCTCCAGTTTTAACAGCTTCAACAACTTGGTCTGCTAAGGCAAATACTTGATTGTGAGCGAATCCACCGATTATTTCTCCTCTTTCAATTTCTGTTGGAGCTTTACATTTCTTAGCTTGTTCAATTATTTCTGAGAAATCTTTATTATCTTCGCTTTCTCCTTTAATGTGCTTAACACCTGCAAATCCTGCTGCTCCAGTTGTATATAATCTATCCTTATAGCTATCCTTTGGTGGTACTATACAGTTAGTAGTCATAAGGATTGGTCCATTAAAGCTTTCAAATTCTTCTTTTTGTTTCCACCAAGCATTTCCGTAGTTACCTACAAAGTGAGAATACTTCTTAAATGCTGGATAGTAGTGAGCTGGTAACATTTCTGAGTGAGTATATACGTCTACCCCTGTTCCTTCAGTTTGCTTTAATAATAATTCTAAATCTTTTAAGTCATGTCCTGATACAAGTATTCCTGGATTATTTCTTACACCGATATTAACCTTAGTTATTTCTGGATGTCCATAAGTTCCAGTATTAGCTGAATCCAATAGAGCCATGCCGTCCACTCCAACCTTACCAGTTTCTAAAGTTAAAGCTATAAGCTCGTCTATACTTAATGAATCATCTAAAGTTTTAGCTAAAGTTGACTGCATAAATGCATTTATATCTTCACTATCATATCCTAAAGCATTAGCATGTTTCATATATGCAGACATACCTTTTAATCCATATATGATAAGTTCTCTTAAACTTCTTATATCTTCATCTTTAGTTGCAAGTACACCTACAGTAGTTGATTTCTCATCTAATATCTTATCTATATTTACTTCTTCTGCGCCACTTCCTAATACAGCATTTTTAATCTTAGAAAGTATTCCTACCTTATTATCAATTTCTTTATTTGAAGTTGCATTCCATAATGCAGCTTCTGATAAATTAGTTTTATTTTCTAAAGTAGCTAATAACTCTTCTTTAATTCTTAAAGTTTCTTTAACTCTTTCATAGAAAATTTCATCATCAAAGTTTGCATTAGTTATAGTTGTAAATAAATTTATAGTAATTAAATGGTTAACTTGTCCATCTATTTCCTTACCTTCTGCTCTAAGTCTTGTTGTAACTTCTGATAATCCTTTAGTTGTATATATTAATAAATCTTGCATTCTAGCTAAATCAGGTGATTTACCACAAACTCCAAATTGAGTGCACCCAGTACATCCTGCTGTTTCTTGGCATTGAAAGCAAAACATTTTATTTTCCATCTTTATTCCTCCAAAGTTTAAATATTTATTTTACATGCACATTTTACATTTTATTTTGATATATTTCAGTAACATTTGTTACACTACTTAAAATTTTATAAACTATTTAATTTCTCTAATACTTCTTCTAAATTTAATCCATGAATACTACAAGCTTGTTCTAATGATTCAACTCTTGCTGATGGGCATCCTAAGCACCCCATACCAAATTTCATCAAAACATCTGCTGCTTTAAAATTTATATCTAAAATTTCACCTATTGTCATATCTTTATTTATCATAATCAATTCACTCCTTATCTTTTTAAATTCTTAATCATTGGCGCTTTAGCAATTGTTACTAATACCTTACTTACTTCTTTAGCTATAACATTATGTTCTATTCTTGCATCAAAAGGTAAAAAATCACCAACTTTTAATTCAAACTTTTCGCCATTAACAAATTCCATATGAACTTCTCCACTAATAACTTGTATTGTTGCAAATCCGTTATGCTTATGGTTTGGTAATCCCTTACCTTCTTCAAACTTAAAATATACAGTTTTAAATCTATCATTTTCTGTTACTATTTCTCTATTAACTTCTATTCTATTAAGATTTAATTTTTTCATATCTTAGCCCTCCATAATATACTTTTTTTCTAACTCTTCTAATATAGATAAGCATTTTTCTTTAACATAATTATTTTTATCTTCAAAATCATTACATTCTTTATTAACTAGTTCTAAAATATTTATATCTAATTCTCTTTCAGCATATTTATAAATAACTCTGTCCTCTTTATCAATATGTCTCTCTAAAAGATGAGTATATGAAATAGCATTTGCAATAAGGTCTAACTTTGCATCTTCATCTCCATCTTTGACCTTTTCTAATGCTCTATTTAAATCTTTAACATAAAGCCTTCCTAAATCATGTTCTACAAGCATCCCAGTCTTAACTACTTTTTCTGCAGTTCCACCTAAATGCTTAACCATCTTATCAAAAAGTATATCTTCTTCTTTCTTATGATGATGCTTATCTGCATACTCTACAATAAATTCTAATATTTTATCAAAATCATCATAATTAATGTCTTCACCTTTTAAAACCCTAGAACAACATTCTCTTACTACCTTAAGCATACGGCTAATATTCTTATGCTCTTCATTCATTAATAATATAGCTTTCATATTAATTCTTCACCTTCTCCATTTTTAATATTTATATTAACTACTAAATAACTATTTATTTTTATCTTAACTTTAAAATCATTTTTTTAATTTACTAGCGACTACATTTCATATGATATATCAATTTGTATTTAACTTCTGTAACAACTGTTACCAACATTAAAAATATTTATTTTAAATGCACATTTCACTTTTTAAATTTATATAGAAAGATACATTCAGTAATTATTTCTAACTGAATGTATCTTTTTTAATAAAAACTATTTAATTACATAGTTACTTTCATCAATAACTTCAATTTTTTTATTTCCTTGGAAATAATTTATTATTATTTCACTTATATCGACATTTATTTCCTTAACTACTTTTGCATTTTCATATGCTGGATATATCGAAGTATTAGTTGCACGATAATTATTTAAAACTACAGTATAGTCTTTATCTAAATCAATCTCTTCATTATCTTTCTTCATAGATACAACTCTATCACCAAATTCTCTAGATAAATCTATTTCATATGTCAATCCACCAAAAGTATCATAGTTATAGTTTTGTACCTTAGGAACTAAGAATCCATTGTTTATTTTTACTTCTCCATCTTCTACAACAAAATATGTAGCAGCCTTTTCTATAGCTTCCTTTAATTTATGTCCATTTATTTTTAAGACCATTAATGTGTTCGGATACGGATAATTAATTAATACATCTCTAATTGAAACATTCTTTTTAAATCCAATAGCTGAATCAAATAATGATAATGCTGAGAAATCAGCTCCTGAAACATCTAGCTGTACTTGGTGTAAGAAGTTTATAAATGGATGTCCTTTTAATCTTGCTATAAAAATATCATCCATTAATATATCTTTATCAAATTCACCAATCTCATTATTTAAATAATCTTGCAGCTCTGCTTGAACATTATTAAATATCTTCTCCATATCTTCATTAATTTCATCATTTAATTTAGATACATCAATTAATTCATAAGATATTTCTTTACTTTCAGTATCTAATACAATCTTAGTAAAGTTTTGTCCATTATGTAATGGTTGTGCGCATACTATTCCATTTATCTTTGTTATAAATGATCTATGTTGATGTCCACTTAATACCATATCTATTGAATCATATTTTTCTAGTAATTCACTAGCTTGATTTTCTTTAGTTAATTTTTCTGTAGGAGTATTGTTTCCATCTAAACTTTTCTCAAATCCTCCATGATAGCAAACAACTATAAAATCAGTCTTTTCCTTTAACTCATCTTCATATTTACCATATATTTCTACTGGATCTAAAAAATTTAACCCATCTATATTTTTTTCATGTTCCCAATTTGGTATAAATGATGTTGTAAATCCAATACACCCTATCTTAAAGCCATTAAAGTCAAATATCTTATATGGCTTAGTTTCAAGTGATAAACCTTCAATATTAGAATTTATTATTTTATCTTCTACTTCTTTATAAGAATTAATTAAATAATCTTTCCCATAATTAAACTCATGGTTACCTATAACATAAGCATTATATCCAATAAACTCTAACCCTTGAATTAGAGGATTTCTTTCTATTTTTTCCTTAGATAAATAGTGAGCTAATGCTGATCCTTGAATTAAATCTCCACAGTCTATTTTTAAAGATGCATCATAATTCTTCTCATCTTTTAATATGTAACTTCCTATCTTAAGAATCCCAAGTGGCATATCCTTTACATAATTAGTAGGATAAACATATCCATGCAAATCACTAGTTTGATATATTGCTACTTTCATTTTTATTCTCCCTTATTATATCGTTTGACCTTTTTTCACTAAAATCATATCTCCATTTTCGTTATAAAGTTTTTCTGGATGATATGAGTGAATAGGTGCTAATAACTTAGGTTTTATTAAGTTAATTATTTCTATTAAGTCATATGGACGAGCATGTCCACTACAAACAACTCTATTAAATTCAATTTTTCTATCTGCAAAAGATTTTACAAAAGGCGCAAAAGCTGGATCAAATTCTCCTAATGGTTGTGCATCGCAATGGATATAAACTCCACCTTCTTTTAGCTTATCAAAATATTTAAGTGCATTAGCATCTAACTGCCATAAATATTTTTCATTATCCTCTAATAATTCGTTAAAGTTTACTTCTAATTCTTTCTTTAATCCATATTCTTTATTATCTAAATTGTAGTACTGTACTTCATATCCTGTTGCTTCTTTTAATACATATGCATTGTACGAATCTAAAACTACAGTTCTTTTCACATTTTTTATTATGTTTAATATTCTTTCAATATTTGAAATATAGTAATTAAATGTAATCTGCTTTCCTTCATTATCATTAACTATTTTATTAATTTTATCTATTAATTCTGATTCTGTCTTTGGCTCTCCTTCTCTTATCGGGTCTCCAAAGTCTTGGAACGATACACTTACACCTTCAATTAATAATACATCACAATTTTCACTTTCTTTACAGAAATTTAAAGTATCATTTTTTCTATATCCGTGAAGTCTTATATCTCCAGTATAAGCTATAGTTAAATCAGGAGTTTCAATAAATAATCCACATGCTCCGTAAGCATCGTGATCTACAGGCATTACTTTAACTTTAATTTTACCTACCTGTACTATTTCATTTTCCTTAACTCCAATAATATCTCTTGTATTCTTAGTACCATCATTGTTATATAACGGGAATATAAAATCATTATTTATATTTAAAGTATTTAATAAAGATTTTGTACCCTCTAATGTATATAGAGGTACTTCTGGATTTAAGTAGTTTATAATCTTAGAATGGTCTAAATGCATATGTGATAAAAATACTGCTGTATTATCAAACTTATTTTCTTTAGACTCATATCCCTTTAAAGGAATTTTAGGATCAAACATATTATCTAAAAATGGAACTAAATTCTCATCTAATAATCCCTGTAAATCTGTTGGCTGAACCTTTGCCGCTGGATTATATTCTGAACCAAAATCAAAGAATATATGACTATCTTCATAGGCTATCTCGATAATAGTTCCTCCAATTGTTAAAACTCCACTATGGAAAGTAATCTTTGTTTTCTTATCTTTTAAAACCATTCTATAAACAACTCCTCTTATGAATATTTTTTATTTTTTCTTATGTTTTAATATATACCATATACAATTCAATAAATGGTATATAACGTTTAATTATACATTATATTTATAATTTTGTATCACTTATATAATAATTTTTTAATCCCTTATATTTATAATTAATATATAGTATGTTCAGCACTTAAAATTTAAATCCACTTTCTCATACCATATCCTTTACTCTAAATCATTATCATCATAGGATGAATAAGTATACGTGTAATAAAAAAAATCAAGGAAATATACAGCTTAAGCATATATTCCCTTGAAAATATAATTTACTTCTATATAATTAACTATTTCTACATTCGCTAGTTGAAAATCCTTCAAGCTTTCTTAATAACCAAGCTGACACATCATTCATAACTTCTAATTTATTATCTTCGTTTAATATTTCATGTCTCTTATCTTTATACAGCTTATAGTTAACATCTTTTATTCCAATAGATTGTAATTTATTATATAAATTCACTATTCCTTTTCCAAAGAAGCCTACTGGATCCATATCTCCAGCTATTATATATATAGGTAAATCTTTCGGTATGGAATTAAAGTTTTCTTTCTTATGAATTGCTTTTAATCCTCTTAAAAGGTCATAATAAAATGATGCTGAACATACAAAACCACAGTATTCATTATCAATATATTTATCAACTTCTTCTTCTACACTACATAACCAGTCATATGGAGTTCTATTTGGTCTAAACTTTCTATTAAAATCACCAAAAGATAACTTGTCCATCATTTTACTTGTATGTTTTCTTCCAAATAATTTTATTTCTATATTTGATAGTAATATTCCTAGTGGTGTTAATTTTGTTGGTTCACCATTACTTCCTGAAAGAATTACTCCATCTATTTCATTTCCATGTAACTCTATAAACCTTTGGCTAACAAAAGACCCCATACTATGTCCAAATAAATAAATTGGAAGCCCCTTATTCTCTTCTTTTATCATCATCATTAATTCATATAAATCTCTAACTAACCAATCAAAGCCTTCATTATCTGCTATATATCCAAGCTCCTCTTTAGATTTTGCAGTTAATCCGTGACCTCTATGATCATGTCCATATACTATAAAACCTTTATTATTTAGATATTTTGCAAATTCATCATATCTTAAAACATTCTCCGTCATTCCATGAGAAATTTGTACTATCCCTCTAATTTCTCCATCTGGAATCCACTTATATACATTTAGTTCTACCCCATCACTATCTTTAAATTTAAAATTTTCTCTCATTTTACACCTCTAAAAGCATAATCTTAGTTTATTACAATAATTATATCAAATTTTAACTTTAATTTAATTTTTAATTTTAAATTTCACATATTATTAATTATTTTTTTAATTCCCGTAGATATGACTAAGGACTTGTCATATTCAGACAAGTCCTTATATCTTAAACTATTTATTATTATACATATAATTATTTAACATATTTACTTAAGAAACTAAATACTTTTTCATAATAAGTTTCTGGATCAACATCTGGTGCTGAACCATGTCCTGCTCCCTCAATTACGAGCATGTCCTTTTCACATGTAGCAGCATCATATAACCTATAAATCATTTCTGTTGGTACATAAGTATCCTCTCCACCATGAGTAAATAACATTGGAGTCTTAGACTTTTTAACCTGTTCTAAAGCTGAAGCCTCTTCAAAATCATATCCTGCTCTTATTTCAGTAACTATATTAGCTACATTTATTATAGGGAATGATGGAAGATTAAATCTTTCATATAATTGAGCTTCAAACATCTCCTTAACTGAAGTATACCCACAATCCTCTACTATAGCTTTAACGTTAGATGGAAGCTCTTCACCTGATGTCATCATAACAGTAGCTCCCCCCATAGATT
Source organism: Clostridium sp. NSJ-145 (assembly GCF_021044725.1). NCBI lineage: Bacteria > Bacillati > Bacillota > Clostridia > Eubacteriales > Clostridiaceae > Clostridium > Clostridium sp. NSJ-145. The sequence goes on along the minus strand of NZ_JAJNOS010000020.1, from coordinate 34,572 downwards.
CTCCATATAGAACTATTTGAGAATCTGCATCTATACTTAGCACATAATCTATCCATTTTAAAATGTCTTTTCTATCCAGCCATCCCATACCAATGTACTTACCTTCACTATTTCCATGGGCTCTCATATCTGGAGTTAAAACATTATATCCTTGATTGTAGAAATTTAGAGCTATTGGTTGTATATCTTCATGGCTTGAAGTATAACCATGAGCAATTATTACCCACTTATCAGTTTGCTCTTCTTGGAAATACATCTTACCCCAAAGCTTTAATCCATCCTCTGACTCTATAGTTGTCTCTTCCGTTTTTACATCTTCTAACCACTTGTCCACTTCTTCTCTAGCTTTTTCTTTATTAGCTACTTCAGCCATAGTTTCTATTGATTGAGGTGCATTTGGGTCTACATTTGCTGCAGTTACTATTCCTTCTTGTCTAAGAAGAGCATATTCAAAGAAGTAATTACCTACAAATCCTAATCCACCAATTAATACTACTAATATAAATGAAATAATACATATAACTATCTTTTTCTTCTTACTCATAAACATCCTCCTAAATGTATGCCTCTTTACATAGTATATGATATTTATTTTAATAAGATTTATTTTGATAGTCAATATATTTGATTTAAATAGTTTTAATAGTCATCAACATCAAATTCTTTATCTTTGTAATAATACTTTCTATCCTCTTCTGTTATTTCTCTTATTACTCTACAAGGGTTACCTACAGCTATAACATTATCAGGTATATCTTTTGTAACAACACTACCTGCTCCAATAACAACATTATTACCTATTGTAACTCCTGGAGTAATTACAACATTACCTCCTACCCATACATTGTTACCAATAGTAACAGGAATTCCATATTCATATCCTGAATTTCTTGATTCAGGATGTATTGGGTGACCTGCTGTATAAATTGATACATTAGGAGCGAACATAACATTTTCTCCAATCGTTACTTTAGCAACATCTAATATTACACAGTTGTAATTAGCAAAGAAATTATTACCTACCTCAATATTTTTACCATAATCACAACGGAAAGGTTGTTCTATAAACACCTCTTCTCCTGTTTTTCCAAGTATATTTTTTATCATTTCTTTCATCTTTTTCTTATTATCTGGACGAGTTAAATTATAATCATATATTTTTAACTTATTTTCCATTCTTTCTTCTTTTAATCCATCTAACCATGCCTTATATGGTAATCCTGCTAACATTCTTTCTTTTTGATTCATTCTATACTCCTTTTATCTAAATATAATTTATATAACTTAAAGATATTAATCTATTTACATAATAAATTCTTATGTAATAGTTCTGCTACTTTTTATTTTATTACATATATCACTTTAATATTTTCATAAAATGAAAGTATTATTTTTTATAATAAAATAAAGATAGAGAGTATTATACAACTCTCTACCTTTATTCTTAGCATTAAGGATTTATGAAATTATACGCTGCTCCTATTAAACCAGCATCATTTTCATGCTTACATTTTTCTATAGTGCATGATACATGCTTCCACCATGGAATTTCATTTAGTGCATTTTGCAATTCTGAAATCAGCTCTTCTCTTGCACTAACCCCTCCACCTATTAATATTTTTTCAGGGTTTAACATTGATGAAACATTATATATCATCCTTGCTATATTTCCATACCATTCATTAATAATAGCTTTAATATCTTCATCTTTTTCTGCTTCTTTAAAAATATCTGAACCTAAAACTTTTTCCATAGCACTTATATTTTTATATTCTTTATACATTTTTATAAGAGCCGTCATTGATGAATTTTCATTAAGTTTCTGATAACCCGCTTTATCTTTAGTTATCATATAACAAAACTCTCCACCCTTAAACTGTTTACCTCTTATTAATTTATTATTTAAATAAATTCCTCCACCTATACCAGTTCCAATAGTTATACAAATAAAGTCTTCACACTCTCTTGCATTTCCACTAAACTTTTCAGCTAAGGCCACACAGTTTGCATCATTTTCTATCCTAACTTTTAAATTAGTTCTTAATGATAGTTCCTCTTGTAATTTATAACCTTCTATAAATCTTAAAACACTACAAACTAATGGAATACCTTCTATATTATTTATAAATCCAGGCATGCTAATTGCTATACCTAAAATATCTTTATGTTCTTTATATAGATTAGCTATTTCACAAAGTTCATTTACAAATCCCTCTGCTGTTTTTTGAATAGTCTCCATCTTATTTTTACATAAAACATTACCAGCTTCATCAACTAACCCATACTTTATAAAAGTTCCACCTACATCTATAGAAATTATTTTTCTCATTTTTATTACTTCCCTTTAATAATTTATCTCCACCATTTGGTGACCATCTACCTTATTTACTGTAAATTCTAAAATTCCATCTACAATATTAAACTTAACCTCTTCATTTTGTGGAACTAATGTAACGCTCTTAGGTGATTTTTCTAAATTCATTTTCACTTCTAAATTATATAGAGGTATCACATCTTCGATTACATCAATTCTTTAACATCTTCTTTCAGGTATATAATGAAGTAGGTGTAGTACATATCTATTTTCATTTTCTTGCTCATTTAAAGTACTTATTATAGTGCTAGGTCCATTATGATTAATTAATCTATTTTCTAATAATGCATCTATAGCATTAATAAATAACTTTTTGCACCAAACTGATCCATAGTTATGATATTGAGAGAATATTTTATGAGCAATATATATTGTATTATCTCCCTTTATAATAGCTGGTCCATATATTTTCCCACTACTTGGTGCATGTTGATGCGAACAAAAATGTTCTGGTGTTCTATTGAAGTAAGGTTCTATTGAGTTGCATAGTACTTCTCCACCTTCTTCAACAGAGACTTTAGATAAATCTTCATACATAACATATTCTGTGTTATATAAATCTTTAGCTAATTGACCTTCTGGTATTATAAATGTTGGAGTAAATTCTCCTTTACCTTCATATTTTACTTTTAAAGATGGGATATTAAACTCTGTTTTTTCTTCATTTAATCCACCTTCATACATAGCTATTATTTTACCACCATTTTGAATAAATTTCTCTATTTTACAACTAAATTCATCATTTACAATAACTCTTTCTTCTGGCAATACTAAAAGTTTGTATTTATTAAAATCCATTGAACTATCAATAATATCAAATTGAAGCGAAGCTTCTTGTAACATTCTAGTTACTCCAGTTATTGAAGGTTTTAATCCAAACGGTCTCTCTGCTTTATAGTCTATAAATTCTTCCGGAGTAAATACTCCTATTTCACAAACTGCTTTTGCATCTTCGCACCACGGCTCCTTCTTTTCAACTTCACTATAAACCTTACCAATTAAATCATAAACTTCTTTAGATATTTTTCCATTAGGATCTAATTGATCTCCAATAGAGCATTTTGTATTTTGTGCTAATATGTGGAAACATTCATATTGAAGTGCGGCTAAATTCTTAAATGAGTGAAAATCTCCCCAATAAGTATGGAATTTTCCTGTCATACCTAAGCAATCTTTACCTAAATTTCTAGCATATCTAACAGTTGTAGGAAAGTGCATGTATCCCCATCCACCACTTGGTAATGACTCAATTTCAATATGACTATAATTATCTAGTCCATCTTTAAGTTGAGGGCTTATATGGGAGCCATTATAGAATATAGTTACATTTTGATTTATCTCTTTAACAAACTGACTCATTTCTCTCTTAAATTCAGTAAGCATCTTTTCAGAGAATTTTAATCTTTCTCCTTTTATTGTATAGTCAATCCCTAAGTCTTCCATACTCTTCTTACAATTTTCACAAGCACATGGCACTACCATAACTATATCGAAGAATAACCCATCACACTCTGGGAACATTTCTAATATTTCTCTTACATGATTCTTTAAAAATGTTCTGTATTCATTGTTTACACATAAGAACTCATAAAATCCAGGCTTTCCACCTTCACCTTTTATGATATTACCATCTATATCTTTAGATACCCATTCTGGATGTTCATCATAAGTGAACTTGTCCCACTGAACTGGTAAATATATTGGCGCCTTAATTCCTCTCTCATGACAAGCTTCTATTTGTTCTTTCAACAAATTCTTATTAGCAAGATGTGGATGAACTCTTTCTTTATTAATCTTTGAATCATAATATAAGTATCCATGATGACATCTAGCAAAGCATGTTATAGAATTAACTCTAGCCTTTTCTAACACTTCACCAAATTCTTCTTTATTAAAATCTTTTCCTATACCCTCTATTAATGGACTTGTATGAAAATCTAAATGTATTTGTCTGCTTCTTGTCTTATATCCCATATTAATTCTCCTCTAATCTTAAACATATAATAATTTATCCTTTTACTGCTCCTGATGTAATACCTTTTTCCACATGCTTTTGACATAATACATATATAATTATTATCGGTATTATAAACATACTTATAGCTGCAAATATTGCTCCTTTATCAGATGAATATCTTCCGTTCAAACTCATAAGCGCAACTGAAATGGTATATTTAGTTTTATCAGTTAAGAACATAAGTCCAAATATAAATTCATTATAAACTGACATAAAAGTAAATATTGATATTGTTGCTGCAGCTGGTTTAGCAAGCGGAAGTAATATTCCAAATACTAATCTTAATCGTCCACATCCATCTATTATTGCTGCTTCATCTATTTCTTTACTTATTCCTCTCATATATCCTGACATCATAAATATAGCAAATGGTAATTGAAACGTTGCATATAAAAAGATAAGTGGTATTAGTTGATTTTTAAATCCATATCTATTAATAATATCTGCAATAGGAATTAATGTTGTATGCATTGGAATAGTTAATCCAATTACAAAATATGTTAAAAGTAAATTTCTAAGTTTAAATCCTGTTCTCGTTATTACATAAGCAACTAGTGTAGCAAGTATTACTACTAATATAGTAGTTGATATAGCTAAGAAAAATGAATTAAATATAGCTGTTACTATATTAGCCTTACTAAGTGCTGCTTCATAATTAGCAAAACTAAAATTTTTAGGAAGTGAAAATGCATCTCCATATATTTCATTAGTACTTTTGAATGATGACATTAATGTAAATATCAATGGTGCAATGCTAAGTACAGCCCAGAATATAGCACAAATGTACATACCTATTTTTATTATTTTATTTTCTTTATTTTCTAACATTTTACTCCTCCTTTCTAATCATCATTACCTTTAAATACTTTATTTAATATTAATGTACAAATTATTGATGCCACTAATATTAACATCCCTATAGAGCTACCATATCCAAAGTTATTATATTTAAACGCTTGATCATATAATAATGTTACTGGAACATCTGTAGCTCCCCCTGGTCCTCCACCAGTCATAATAAAGATAATATCAAATACTTTGAAAGAACCTACTATCGCTAATACTGAGAATATCTTAAAGCTTTCTTTCATTAATGGTAAAACTATGTGTATTTGCTCTTTAAAGCCATTAGCTCCATCGATTTTAGCAGCTTCTATTAATTCTTCTGGAATATTAGTTAATCCAGCCACAAAAATAAGCATATTATATCCTATAAATATCCATGCATTAACTAAAGCAACTGTTAAAATTGCAAGTTTTGGATTACCTAACCAGTCTTGCTGTGCTGCTCCCATTCCTATTTTCATTAAAAGTGTATTTAGAGCTCCACCAGATTTATATAATATTAATGTCCACATTAACCCTGTAGCTGCTGTTGGTAATATTGATGGCAAGAAATATACTGTCTTAAAAAATCTCTTTCCATTTATATATTTACTACTAACTAGCAATGCTAAAAGATACGCAAATGGCATTATTACTAAAAAGCTTACCAGCATAAATACCCCTACATTTTTTAATGCACTATAAAACGCTGGATCTTTGAATATATTTATAAAGTTATCTAAACCTACAAATTTCTTTTCAATAAGTGGAATACCATTCCATTTTACAAAAGATAAGTATAATGACTTAACTACTGATGATATATAAAAAAATGTATATATAGCAACCGCCGGTAGCACAAATAGTGTGCATACTATATTTTCTTTTATCATTTTCTTAATCTTAGATTTTTTTCGTATATTATTAGGTACTGGATTAAGGCTTTTTTTACTTCTTATTTCAATTTCATCTATTTCAACTTCTGCTGTAGCTGAATTTTTCATTTTGTTTTAACCTCCTTTAATTCCCATATTAATTAAAGTGAGCCGCAAAATTATGCGGCTCTTATATTAAATACCACAACTTCTATTTAATATTTTTATTCCATATCAGTTACTTTCTGAATTCTAGCTAAAGTATCATCTACACTAGTTCCTGCAAACATACCTTGAATAGCATCTCTTATTTCTTCCCTTAATTGTGCTTTAGCAGCATAATCACCTGGCTCTAATTTAGCTTCATTAAATTCTTTAGCTATTGGAGTTATATCATCAATTTCTTTCATTGTTGTTACTGGATAAATTCCACCTTTAGATAAAGCTTGAGACTCATTGTACGCTTCTTCATCAGTTAAATACTTTAATAACTTTATTGAAGCTTGTAATCTTTCTTCCCCGTTAGTAGCAGATAAACTAAATCCTTCTGAAGTACCTGAGTGCCAATTATTCTTATTTTCTGGATATTTTTCAAAGTAAGGGAATGCTATAAATCCAACTCTTTCTGGATTATCAGAATCATTTACTTGATTCATGAACCAAGAACCATTTAAATGCATTGGAGTATCTCCATTTAAAAATAAAGATTGTTCTCCACTTGAATCTAGAGTAGTTATATTTTCTCCTAAATACCCTTTTTCTCTCCATGAATTCATTAATTCAAATACTTCCTTCATAGCTGTATCATTCCATTTAGTTTCACCATCTATAATTGATTTTGTATAATCAAATCCATCTCTCTTTAAAACTAAATTAGCTAAAAGGTGAGCTCCTCTAAAATTATCTTTATCACCTAAAGCAAATGGTGTAATTCCCTTTGCTAAGAATTCATCACATACTTTTTCAAATTCTTCTATAGTTGTAGGTGGTTCTAATCCATTTTCTTCAAATAATTCTTTATTATAATAAAGTCCTGTAGCAAAACATGAAAATGGAACCCCATAATATCCTTCTACGCCTTCATACTTCCAAGCATCCAACATACTTTCTATATACTTGTCTCCCCATACAGTATCTTCTTCAGCAACTTTACTTAAATCATAAAATAATCCACTTTCAACATATTCTTTAAATTGTGTTCCTCCATAATTTACAAATACATCTGGTGCATCCCCTGTTGCTATTGATGTCTTAAACATATTATTGTATGTTGATTCATCACCTATAGCTTCATGCTCAACAATGATATTAGTATTTTCAGCCATAAATTCTTCAATTCTTTTGTTAATAGTTATATCATCTGGCCCTTGGTCACTACTATATCTAGATAGCATCTTTATAGTTATTGTTCCTCCCTCTTCAGTTGTACTGTTTGCACTGCTACTTCCACAACCAACTAATGAAGTCATAGTCATTGTTGCTAGAAGTAATCCTATAATTTTTTTCTCATAAAATCCTCTCCCCCATCTTTCATTTTTTCTAATTCTATGTTAACATTTACATTGTTGGTACAAAATGTATTTTCTTTGATGTACATTGTATTTTCTTTAGAATTTATTTGGAGTATATTTTATGGATATTAATTTTTTTAACTTTAAATCTATTAAAGATAAAGTGTTCTATTTCTCATTCTTAGTAACTTTATCAATTATCTTACTACTTATTTTTATTGCATATTTCATTACTTACAATAATATAAAAAATACCTCTATCTCTAGAGAGTTAGATACATTAGAACTTATAGCGAATCAAACTGACTTGGTCTTAAATTCTGCTGAATCAAGTTCAACTGGAATTATTATTGATTCAGATGTTCAAAATATACTAACTAATTCCAGTGTAAACAACATTTATCCTACCCCTAAAGATGTGTTAAAAGTTCAAAGAGCTATAGATAATAGTATGTATAAAGAATCTGTTATATCTGGAGTCATACTACACTCTACAAATAACTTTACTTTTCAGACAAACAGTAAACTTATTAGCTTTGCTAATTATAATATGGAGTTTAATAAATGGTATGGTGGAATTTCAAACATAGCAGGAAATCCTTATCTATATACAATAAAACAGATATTTAATATGAATACCGGAAAACTAATTGGTTACTTAGAAGTCTTTGTTGATGAAAGTACTTTGTCAGCAAATTATACTAACACTAAATATAATAAATTCATTAATTTTTTTCTCATTAATAACGATGGAGTAATTACTTCATCTTCTAATCAAAATGAAGTTTCTGATAACATTTTTAAACTTAGAAAAAATTTAGAATTTGCTACTTCAAATGATCCTATAAAAATAATAGAAAATAGAAAAGAGGATAAATTAACTCTTATGCTATATCATAGTAACTTAGATTGGAACATAGTTGCTGATATATACTTAAAAGATTTAATTAAAAATAAAGAAGCACTTATTTTATCTCTAATTATTTTATCCTTAATAGCTTTATTATTATCTTATGTTCTTTCTAAGACTATTGCTAAATCAATTATACAGCCAATTAACAACTTATCTTTAGCTATAAATCAAGTTGAAAAAGGCAATTGGTCAACAGAGATAGATATTTTATCTGATGATGAAATAGGATTACTTTCAAAAAAATTTAATGATCTAATATTTTACATAAAAAACCTGCTAGATACAATAACCCTTGAACAAATAAAAAAGAAAGAATTTGAATTTGAATTAATTCAATTACAAATAAAACCACACTTTTTATATAATTCACTAGAAAATATTTCAGCTTTAGTTGAACTTGAAAGGAATGATGAAGCTGTAGATATGATTTTAAACCTCTCTACTTTCTATCGAGGGGCATTAAGCAAAGGGAATAACATTATTTCAATAAAGGACGAGCTTTCTCTAACAGAAAGTTACTTAAAAATCATGAAGTTACGATACTATGATGTTTTTGATTATGAAATATTTAGTGATTATAATTTAGAACAGTTCTCTTGTCCAAAGCTTTTAATTCAACCTTTAGTAGAAAATGCTATATATCACGGCCTAAAAAATTATGATGATACAGGCAAAGTAATTATTTGTATTGAATCTTTTAATAAGGAACTTAAAATTACCATCGAGGATACTGGTATAGGAATGACAGAAGATGAATTACAAAAAGTAATTACTGGTAACATATCCTCTTCGGCAAAAGGTGGATTTGCCGTAAAAAATACCATAGAGCGTTTAAAGTTGTTTTATCATAATAACTGTATTTTTAATATAAAAAGTCAAAAAAACATTGGAACTACTATTACTATAGTAATACCAGCAATAAAAAAGGAGGTATGCAGCGATGAATATACTTTTAGTTGATGATGAATATCTTATTAGAGCAAAGCTTTTAAAATACTTAAAAGATAGTACATTTAAATTTAACAATATTTATGAGGCTTCTGACGGATTAGAAGCACTAGAAATTATTAGAACCAATTCTATTGATATTGCAATAATTGATATACATATGCCTAAGATTACAGGTATTGAACTTCTTCAAACCTTAAGAGCTGAATTATATAAAACTAACATAATATTTCTCACCGGTTTTGAAAAGTTCGAATATGCTAGACAAGCTATTAAATATAACACCGTCGAGTATTTACTTAAACCTGTAAAAAAATCTGATCTATATAATGCTATAGAAAAGTGTATATCATTAATAGAAAAGTCAGATCAGAATTTAGTGGCTATCCATGAATTAGAGGAAAAATCCAAATATCAATATATAGTAGATTCTATTTATAATGATCTAGACATAAAAAATTCTCCACTTACTATCACTGATGATAACTATATTTTTATATCAGTAGAATTATTTCATGAATCTTATCTAAACAAACTATATAGCTTTTTAGAAAATAATTTTGAAACTTTTGATGTTATATATGGTCTTTCTAAAAAAAATAAAATATTACTTGTTAACTGCATATATTCGGATAATATAAAAGCTAGATTTAACTCTCTTATTGAAAACAAAATATTATCATATTGCTATTTTAATAAAGACTCCAAAGATATAAAAAAATTAAAAGATTCTTTCTTTGAATGTATTACACTATTTCCTGCTAAGATTTTTTTTGATAAATTTTCAATATTTACTTTTAATGATATCAAATACAAAGCTTGTACACTTCCAAATACCCTTAAGCTTGACTTTGAGCTATTAGCTCGTTCTAACACATCAAATAATTTAGTAAATACTTTTGAATTTTATATAGATAAAGTCAGTGATATTAAAGACATATATGCTCTTAAATTATTAGTGAATTGCTTTTTATCATCTATAGAAGATGTCTTTTTAGAAGGTAATGGTGAATATTTATCTCTAATAAATCTTGACCATCTTATAACTAATTTACTATATACTAGTAAAGATTTAAATTCTATTAAAAGCTATTGTTATAATTGTTATGACAGATTATCAAAAGAAAAGTCTACAACTAGGAATAATAAAAATTCAATATCATCAAAAACTATAATAAAAGTTAAAGAATATATAGACCAAAATTATTATTCTGATAATATAAACTTAGATTACTTATCATCTCGTTTTTATATTAATAGCTGTCATTTGAGTTCTACATTTAAGAAAATTATTGGTGAAAGCCTAGTAGAATATATAACTAAAAAACGTATAACAGAAGCTAAATCTCTCCTTAAAAATGATGATATAAAGCTTTCGGAAGTAGCTGAAAAAGTAGGATATAAAGATTACTATTACTTTAGTAAGTTATTTAAAAAGCATGTTGGCGTATCACCACTTAAATATAAACAAACATAAAGATCTAAATACTAAAATAGCAGTATCTAAAAATTTAGATACTGCCTTATTTTTAAAATAAACTTATTAAACATAAATATCCCATTTCTAAAATAGGATCACCAAATCCCTCTTCAAAAAACTCTATAACTGAATCAGAATTATTTCCTATAACTCTTGAAAAACATACAATATAATCTTTAATATCACTAGTATTTATATCATTACATTCTGTTATAGAATATTTTAAAAATACAGAATATCTAACTAATAAATATTCTATTATTATCATTTCAAGAGAAAGTGCTAATTCCTCAACATCATCACTAATACAACTACTTAACACCTTAGCAATTATACAATTCTTTATTAGTCTATTATGTTCCTCAAACTTCTTTTTAAATTTACTCCAATTCTCAGTAACCTCTTCTAAATCAACTTTTTCTGCATAATCAGAAATATCTCTTAAAAGAACTTCCAATCCTGAAACATCTTTATAATTTTCTATAATATCTAAAAATAAATTATTTAGCTCTTCAATTGATTCATATTTATTTAAATTTATTTGCTTATAGATACGTAACAGCTCTTTTATATATTTATTATCTTCAAATCTTTTAAACTCATTTAGCAGTATATCTTCCGTAATTTCTTCATTATCTAAAATATTTAATAACATTTGAAAGCTTATAATAAGCTTCTTATCTAATGATATATTTTCTTTATTTATTATATTAATAATATTTTCTCTAATTTTAAGCTCTAATAATTCTTCAGTTACTTCAATATCACTTTCAGTAACCATGTGTATTTCTCCAGGGATATTATTAATAATTTCAACCACCTCTGGACATGAACATGATAATGATATCTCCGTCATATTTTCAAACTCATTATATATTCTTGGGAAAGTGCGACATGTTAAAGATAAATATTCATCACCATTATTTTTCACTATATTACATAGCCCTTCATTATCTAGAAATGGACATACTTCATTGGTTTCTTTATCTATTAAATAGTCTTTTTGACCTCTGCATTTGTTTATTTTAACATTGCTTAAAAGATTTTTATCATTTATACTCCTCCACTTATCATAAGTAATTGAATCTATTGAAACATCCCAACCCTCACAACATGTAAACTTACATTTATCTGCAATACATTTAAACTTATCATAACCTGATATTTTCGAGATATTTATTTTATTATCCATATATCTTAACTCCAATTTTAATATTATTAGTAAAACATAATTTATTATAATAGAATTATTAAATAAATTATACTTCCCAAAAGTTGTTCTAAGAAAAAGTAATTAAAATTCCCAAATAAAAAAGAACCAAGTTAGGTATATATTCACTAATTATACTAACTCGGTTTTTCTGATTAATATTAATCCCTAAAGAATCCAGCTCCATTTACTATTTCTTGTTCTGCAAATAAACTTTCAACTGCATGATTATAATCTGATACTTTTTGAGCTTTTTTAATCTTCTTAGCATATTTTTTATTATCTGAGAACATATAAATCATATATCCCCATACTTCCTTCATTCTATACATAGCATTTTTATCTTCTTGGAATACCTCTCTATATGTATTGAATACTTCATCATGAAACTCTTTTAATATCTTTTTGTCAACACCGGCCATTCCTTTTATCTCATTAACTAAGCCTGGATTTGCTAGTAAACCTCTTCCAATCATTATATTATTTACATTTGGAAAATCTTTCACAAATTTATCATAGTCTTCTACTTTAAAAATATCCCCATTGTAACATATAGGTGCTTTACTTACGTCAACACCGTGTTTAAACACCTCAAAGTTTGGCTTATTTCCATAAAAATCATCCCTTGTTCTTGCATGTACTATAAGCTCTTCTAAAGGATATTTATTATAAATATTTATAATATCATAAAATTCATCTGGCGAATTCTTACCAAGTCTAGTTTTTATAGAAATCTTCATATCATCTATTTTATATATTTCATCTAAAAATCTATCAAGATCATCCTTTAATGCTAAAAATCCTGAACCTCTATTTTTTCCTACAACTGTACCTGCTGGACAACCTAAATTTAAATTAATTTCATCATATCCTAATTGCTGTAACTTCCTAGCTGTAGTAATAAAACCTTCTGCGTCATTGGTAAGTATTTGAGGTACTATATTTAATCCTCTATTATTTTCAGGTAAAAGATCTCTCAATTCCTTTGTCTTTAAACTCTTACTATTATTAGGAACTATAAATGGAGTAAAGTACTTATCAATACCTCCAAAATACTTTTCAAATGAGTTTCTATATATATGTACTGTTATACCTTCCATTGGTGCTAAATAAAATTTCATCTGGTGACTCCTTTAAATAAACATTCTCTGCAATATTATATCAGTCTTATTTTTTCTTATCCACTTATATTATTTGTTAATATTTTATAGTTAAAGGTTATTGCAAAAAGACTACATCAAAATTGACTTAACTTTGATGTAGTCGATTTTTATTATGCAATTTTTACTTCTTCAATTAATTCATCGTCTTTAATTTTGTAATATCTTCTAACTTCATTAAATAAAACTACTCCAGTTGCAACTGCTGCTATAATATCAGCAATAGGTTGCGCAAACCAAGCACCATTTACTCCAAAGAATCTAGGCAATATTGCAATTAAAGGTATTAAGATTATTACTTGTCTTAATAAACTTAACAGCATAGACATCTTTGCTTTTCCTGTTGATTGGATATAATAAGTTCCAACTATTGATATACCTATAACTGGCATTGCAAGCGTATATTTTCTTAGTCCATTTATTGTTAATCCCATTAATTCAGGATCTTTATTAAATACTCCTACTAACATTTCTGGTGCAAATTGAGTTAATAAAAATCCCATTACAAATACAAACGTAGCAGCAATTAAACTTATTTTTAATGTTTTTCTAGCTCTATCATATCTCTTAGCTCCATAGTTATATCCAACTATAGGTTGCATAGCTTGTACAAATCCGAAAGCTGGCATTACGAATATCATGCTTATTGAGTTTACAGTTGCCATAGCTCCTATCGCTAAATCCCCACCATATGTTTTTAATGAGAAATTATATATAAGTTGAACTACACTAGTTGCTAATTGCATTGCAAAAGGAGATACTCCAATTATTAAAATTCCAGCAACACTAGCTTTATATAATTTTAAATTTTCTTTTTTAAACCTTACATTAGATTTACCACCTAAGTAATAAATCATTCCTAATACTGTTGAAATTGCTTGCGCTATTACAGTTGCAATTGCAGCTCCTTGTATTCCCATATTAAATACAAATATAAATACCGCATCTAATATTATATTAGTAATACATCCTACTGACATAATAATAGCTGAAAGCTTAGGGTTACCATCACCTCTTACTATGTTACCAAATATACTTGAAAACATATTGAATATTGTACCTGCTAAAATTACAATCATATAATCTCTTGCATATACAATAGTATTTTCACTTGCACCGAAGATAGTTAATATGTTATTTAAAAATAGTAATCCAAATACTGTGATTATAATACTTAGTATTATCGTTAATGTGAAAGAATTTCCTATAATTTTTTCTGCATCATCTCTTTTTCCTTCACCTAACTTTATTGAAACCTTAGTAGTTGCCCCTACTCCTATAAGGGTACCAAAAGCAACTAGTATAGTCATTATTGGCAATGTAACACCTAGCCCTGTTATAGCCATTGGTCCAACCCCTGGTATATTTCCTATAAACATTCTATCAACAACATTATAAAGAGCATTTACCATCATACCAATAATAGCTGGTATTGAATACTTTATTAATAATTTCCCTATAGATTCTGTCCCTAATAAATCATTTTCCTTAGACATACTTCTCCTCCTCTTTTGTTTATCTATATCTTTGCATATTTTTTCAAGAAAGTTCTTAGCTTTATTCTTGTTGCCCCTTTATCAACTTTCAAATTTTTGACAATTATCTTTTTTTGCATAACTATACTAATATATCATCATAATATTGAGTGTGCAACTAAACTGTTTTTTACTATTAACTTAATTTAATCACTTCTTTATCACAGTCATTCTGTCTATTTAATTTAGCCTTTTTTATAGCTCTGCTTAAATAACTTGTTACACCATAAGGTATAAACAGATATACACTAAAAACTAAAAAAGTATATCCCCACTTAGTATTATTATATAATGTATGAAGTAAAGGAACTGGAATAGTAGATGGCTTTTTTAGAAACATCAAATTACTTTTAAAAACATTATTTAATATAATTGCTATAGTTGAAAAAGCTAAGAAAAATATAGAATACATTCTATACCCTTTTATATCTAATTTTATTTCTTTTTTCCAAAGATATAATATTCCCATATAAACCATTAAAGTATGAAATAACATACTATACATGCATAAGTAATGCCACATAGGATACATTGTCAATGACGTAGAAGGTATTAATAAATATGTCCCACCTGCTACTATAGATACTCCTGCAATAAAAACTTCTCCCATCTTTTTGTACTTTCCTTTTCCATATCCACTTAGCCATAATGCATATATAAATAAAGAACAATATGACATAGGAAACCACGCATTTATCCAAGTATATCCATAGTAAAAATTAAAATAAATTTTAATCGCTTCTAATATTGTGATAAATACCGATAATACTTTTGTTAGATTTTTAATTTGTGATTTAGTTATTTTCCTTGAATTTAATAGTAAAATGCTTAATATAAGCATAGCTATTAGTAATAATACTATATGCCCATATGTAAACATTCCACAAGGATTATATACCTTTCTTGGTGCCCAAAATTGATTCAACAAATACATTTAATACCTCCCCACTTTAGTGATTACTAATTCTAAATTCCCTATTATTACAATTATTTCATAGTAAAACTTAATATAATCAAACTAATCTTTAAATTGTTTCTTTTGTTTAATTTTAGATAAATTTTAAACTTATCATATTAATATATATTCATATAATAGTTTTAATACTATAATTTATTTTCAATAAAATAGACCTTCGCATAACACGAGGCCTACATTAAACCATATTATATAATTTATGAGGTATACATTTCCTATAATCTATTATAATTTTTATAAATATAATATTTACAAAAATTTAATATAAACTAACTAGTTTTACCTTCAATATAAACTTTGGCATTATTCGAATTAATTCTAGTTTTAAACCAATTTTCAATATTTCCAATATTTTTACTAAAATCTTCAACATCGCTATATATTATAAGTATTTCTATATTATTTTCTTCGTCATTTTCACCATATATATATCCTAAATATAATTTATTAATTTCTGGATATATAGATTTAAGTTCATTAAATATAGCATTTCTATTAATCTTCTCTTTATTATTAGTGTCCGTATTATTGGACGTAATATACCTTTGATTATTTTTTATACTATCTATATACTGTTCTAGATTTGACATATTAATGCCTTCTTGCTTAAGTATAAGCTTTTTATTTTTTAATCCATAATCAACCATTTTTTCATTTAAAAAATTCAACTCAGTACTATTTATACTATCTCCAACTGTAACTAATGTAATAATATTATTTTTATAATCTATATTTTTACTTAATACATATTGATTTTTTAGCTCATTACTTATAAAATCATTCAAATCTTTTTCATCTATAGTTTTTGTAATCATCCAAATTGCAGAAACCATGCTAGGTATCATCACTATAATAGATGATATAAGTATAAATCTTCTTACTTTACTTTCTTTTTCATAATCTATATTACTCTTAGTAGTAAGTTTTAATGCTTTTGTAACTACAAATGTTGATATAGCTATAAAAAATCCATTAATAAAAAATAAATATCCAGCACCTAAAAAAATATTCAATTGCTTTGTTGCTATACCATAACCAGCCGTACATAATGGTGGCATAAGAGCAGTTGCTATAGCAACTCCTGGTATAACATTACTTGGCTTATTCCGTGTCAAACCTATCATTCCAGCCACACCACCGACAAAAGCAATTATTACATCCCATATTGTAGGACTTGTTCTAGCTAAGATTTCACTACCTGCAGTAGTTATAGGCGTTATACTAAAATATACAGTAGATGTAACTACACTTATAATAATAGAAATAGATAGTACTCTAAATGCTGTTTTCAAAAGCTTAGTATTGTATGTACCAACGCCATATCCTATACCTATTATCGATCCCATCAATGGTGATATAAGCATAGCTCCTATTATCACTGCTACTGAATTCATATTTAAACCTATAGAAGCAATAATTATTGCACACATTAATATTATAAAGTTAGACCCATGTACATTCATCCCTTCTAATATAGTTTCATATATTTCTTCATTACTTGCTTGATTCCTAGTAAATTCATATCTAAACCTATCCATATTAAAATTCATACATACGTCTCCTTAATAATAAATTCAATCAATATTAATATTTACAATATGTAAGATTTATATAATCTTACTTCTAAAGATTATTAATTTATATAAATTCTCTATATATAATTCAAAACTAAAAAGATTCCCTAACAAAAATGTTAGAGAATCTTTTTTAAAGTAATTTTTTCTAAATTTAATTTATATATTTATTTTATTATTCTTTAGTATAGTATGCAATTCCTATACTTCCTGGCCCTACGTGAAGCCCAATAACTGGTCCAATAGATTGTATACTCACTTTTCTACATAATTTTTCTTCTAGAATCTTAGCTAGCTTAAGCCCTTCTTCTTCACAATTTATGTGATGAACGATAATGTCACCTAATCCTTTTGATTCTATATCATTTAAAACAGTAGTTACAATTTCTTCTATTGTTTTCTTTCTAGTTCTAACCTTCTTAAAAACAGAAGTTTCTCCATCAACTACTGTAAGTATAGGTTTTATTTGAAGTATATTACCAAATAGAGCAGCCGCTCCCCCTATTCTTCCACCTTTCTTTAAATACTCTAAAGTTTCTGGTGTAAATAAGAATCTACTATTATTAAATACATATTCTGCTATAGTTATTACTTCATCCATACTTTTTCCTTCATTAGAAGCTTTAGCTGCTTCTATAGCAGCAAATCCCATTTGCATACAGTTAGTTTTTGAATCAAGTATCTGTATATCAGCATTAGGATATTCTTCTAATACCATCTCTTTTACCATATTTGCAGTAGAATACGTTCCACTCATTTTTGATGATAAAAATATACCAACTACAGAGTCTCCCTCTTCTACTATACCTTTAAAAATTTCTAACATTTCTTGTGGGATAGGTTGAGATGATTTTGGAATCTCTTTAGATTCATTCATTTCTTTATAAAAATATTTATTATCTATATCAACTTCTCTTCTACTATCTCCATTCATAACAACATTTAAAGA
Source organism: Clostridium sp. NSJ-145 (assembly GCF_021044725.1). Classification (NCBI taxonomy): domain Bacteria; kingdom Bacillati; phylum Bacillota; class Clostridia; order Eubacteriales; family Clostridiaceae; genus Clostridium; species Clostridium sp. NSJ-145. Next base: position 16,225 of record NZ_JAJNOS010000020.1, on the reverse strand, counting down.
AACTATTTTTATATCATATTTTTTAATATACTCTTGAGGTATATATGATGTACTATCTGTTACTATCTTAATACCCATATAACTTACTCCTTTTCCTATATATTCTAGCTATATTATATCCTAAATAATTATTTTATTAAACCTACTCTGTTACTTATCAATCTAAATATTAAATATTTTTCTTTTAATACCAAATAGAACCATCCAGAAAACTCTGTACGGTTCTATTTAGTAAATTCCATCTAATTCTTCAATATCATTAGTTGCATCTTCACTAACAATTACTTTGTCTAATCGTAGATAAATCTGCCTCTCATTTTAATCTATCTGTAATTTCTACAACATTTTTCTTAATATTTCCTAATGCTTATTTTTCTTTAGTTATCTTCTAATTTTTCTACTATGTCTGGAAGCCCTATAGTAAATCTACTGCCTTTATTAATCTCACTTTCAAGTCTAATATATCCACCATGAAGCTCTATTATATATTTAACAAGAGTAAGTCCAATTCCACTGCTACTTACTTTTGTAACTTTTGTACCTTCTACTTGTTCAAATCTTTTAAATATAAATTCTTGATCCTCTTTTGATATTCCTATTCCAGTATCTTCTATAGTTATCTCAATATTATTTTCAACCTCTTTAATATATACTCTAATCTCTCCGCCTTCTTGAGTAAATTTTACTGCATTTCCTAATAAATTAATTATGCATCTTTCTATTTCAGTTTCATCGCAAGAAATAATTTTTTCCTCAATTTCTGGATCAATTATAAGAGATATCCCTTTATCTTCTATAAATTTTCTCATGTTCAGTGCAGTCTCTTCAACTATATATACTATATCATAGTTTTTCTTATTAATTTTATACTTTCCGGTTTCTATCTTAGAACTATCTATAATATCATTTATAATTTTCAATAAATTATTGCAATTTTTCCCTATTATCTCCATGTATTGATTAAGTTTTTCATATGTTATACCCTTATTTACATTTATTGAATTTATCAATTGAACTGTTGAATTTATCACATTTATTGGTGTTCTTAGTTCATGAGATAAATTAATAAAATAATTATTTTTGAATTTTTCATTATCTATTATTTTCTGGCTTAATATTTTATTTTGTTCTAATTGTTTATTTAACTTAATAGTTTTTTGATTAACCAAATGACGTAGTATCTTAACATAATTAAATATATAAATGAACAATGCTATTACTATAGATATATATATCATATACGCTAACGGGGTTTTCCATATTGGATTTTTTACTCTTATTTTAATACTTGTTTCCTTTGTCTTTTCACCTTGTCCATCTCTAGCTCGTATTTTTAAAGTATAATTTCCTGATTCTAGATATTTAAAATCTAACTGATTTCGTGAATCAATATATATCCAATCTGAATCGAACCCTTCAAGCATATATTCATAAGTTATACTATTTATCCTTTCGTAGTTTGGTAAAAAATAACTAATGTATAAATTTTTGTAGTTATGCTCTAAAATTAATTCATCTCCATCATATACAACTTTATTTTTACCAACATATATATCTCCAATTATAACTTCATTATTATATGTTTTATACTCTTTTAACTCACTTGGATTAAAATATGTAATTCCTTCTGTACTAGCAAACATTATATATCCACAGTCAAGTTTTAAACTTGAATTTAAATTGAATTGATATCCATGTAAACCATCCATTTTTATGAAATTTGTAAAAACTTCTTCTTCTATATCAAATTTATTTAATCCTTTATTAGTACTTATCCAAATATCACCATTATCATCAACTAAAATAGAGTTAATAAAGTTATTAGTTAATCCTTCAGCTGTAGTATACGAAGTAAATTCATTTGTTTTTAAATTAAATTTGCTTAATCCTATATTGGTGCCTATCCATAAGTTATCACTAGAGTCAAATACCATACAATTTATATAATCATTTATTAACGAATTCTCATTTAAAGTTTCTCTTACATATTTGTCCATAACACCATTTTTTTTATGGTATTTTATTAACCCAATATTAACTCCACCTAACCAAATAATATCTTCATCTTTATTATCTTGAAGTATATATTTTATGTTTCCTGGATTTATCCCAAACTCTTTTATATTTTCGCTATAATATATCTTTTCTCCAGAACTTATATTGTAAGAGTAAAAATCCGTTGTTGTTGCTATCCAGATATCCTCCCACTCACTATACATATAGCTCAATTCTGAATAATAATCATCTCCAATAAGTATTTCACTATAAGAATTTTCATCGGTATCAAAGTATATTAACTCTTTATTGGTAACAACAACAATATATTTATTATTAATTTCAAACATAGATCTTATATATCTATCCTTTAAATTAAAATTTTCTTCTTCATATAAAATATTTACTAGTTCGCTAGTCTTATAATCATAGATATATATACCATGAAATTTAGTACCTACCCATATATAATCATTGTGCCTTAACATAGCTACTGCATTGTTATCATATTTATTGACACTTTTAAATATAATATTTTCATTTAATATGTTAACTCCCTTATCCGTTCCAATCCATATTGTACCATTAAAATCTTCATAAATGCAGGTTATAATATTACTACTAATTGAATTTTTAGATATTTCATCTTTTTTTAATATATCAAATTTCTCGTTCTCACTTGAATATCTTATCACACCATTACTAGTAGATATCCATATGTTATTATTACTATCATTAAAAATATAGTTATTGTAGAATTTAACCTTCTTACCACCAAATTCATAAATGTTATTTATAGCATTTTTAGTGATATTGTATTCTTTAATACTATCACTATCAATTATATATATATAATCTCTTCTCTCTTCTTTTATATTATAAATAAAAATACCTTCTTTTGTAGATAACCATAAATTACCATCTTTATCCATACTCATATTTGAAATAAATAATTTATCTTTACTACTATTACTTCTATTACTTTTTACTTTTAAATCTTTATCTATTATATTTAACCCTTGTTTAGTTCCAACCCATAAAATATTCTCCCCCTCTTCTAAACAAGTTATTGATGAATTTGTTAATGAGTTTAAATCATTTGGGTCATGATAAAAAGCTTGAATTGAGTTATTTCTAACATCTATTTTCATTAAGCCATTTTCCGTTCCTACCCACATAATATTTTCGTCATATTTACTCTTTATTAGTGATGTTATACTTAACTCCCCTAAGTTATACTTATCTTTTCTATCCTTCATTCTTACAATGACACCTGTATCAGCCATCAAAAAATCCAATCCATTATCAGTAGCTATCCATATATCCCCATAAACATCTTCTTCTATATCCATTATGTAAGTGGAGCTCAAAGTATTTTCATTCTTAGCATTACAGTTATATATTTTTATTATTTGCCCATCATATCTATTAAGCCCATCTTTTGTTCCTATCCACATATAACCTCTACTATCTTGAAATATTGAAGTTACATTTTCATTTGAAAGCCCTTCATCAATAGATATATTTTCAAATTTCGCCTCATTTAATATTGCTCTAACTGATTTTATAGGCATGAAAATATTTAATAAAATAAATATAATTAACATTTTTAATATCGCATACATTAGAACCTCTCACTGTTAAATCTACTTTAATTTAGATTAATATTTTAATTAATATATCAAATAAACTTATATGTTTTCTATTCATTAATTTTTCATATAAAATATTGTCATATTAATTGTTTTAATTCATTTATTTTACTTCATTTATTTTAATTTATTTTCAGTTTGTCGCTAAATTACTCTTTTTGTATCTAAATTGTATTATTAAATAATTTAACTATAAGAAAATAAAAGGATACTGTTTAAAATCAGTATCCCTTAATATGTTATAATTAAATTTTATATTAAACCATTAGATATGTAGTAAATATATTATTTTCATGTTTTCTATTAATATATCCATTATATTTTTTAACAACTTTATCAATTTGAATTAGACCAATACCATTCATATTACTATGCTTCGTAGTTAAGAATCTACCATTTACTTCATTGACATATCCATTAGTATTATTACTTATCTTAACTACTAATCTATTCATTTCAGAAGCTATTTTTAAATCTATAAATTTATCTCCCTCAATAACATTACAAGCTTCTATAGAATTATCTAGCAGATTTCCCATAATAATACATATATCTACATTAGAAATTTTTATTTCTGAATCTATTTTCAGATTTAAATTTACCTTTATATTTTTTTCTTCTGCCATTTTCATTTTACTCATTAATATAGAATTTATAGCTATATTATTTGAATACATATTTTTATCAAGCTTAGTAATATTACTAGTTATTTCATTTATATATGAAATAACTTCTTCCTTTGTACCTGCTTCTAATAATCCTAAAATCATACTTATATGATTTCTAGCATCATGCTTCCATCTTATCATTCTTGTATACATATTTATAATTTCTTCATCATGCATCTTACGATCCAATTCCATTTTTAGCAAAAACTTCTCCTCAGTTTCTTTTGAGAATGTATTTAAAACATATATTAATAATATTTGAATTATACATAAACTAAACACGATTATTATAATATTTATATTTATTCTATCTAATCTTTCAACTAAGTCTCTTTCCATTATAAATATTAATATATGGTGAAAAACTAAAATAGTTCCTCCTACATATAAAGTTTTATTTTTTATATATTTTATAAAACCTATATTATTTGACAATATACTAATACATATAAATTGAATAAATCTATTAATAAATATTGCTATACTTTTCTTATAATTAGCGTAAAAAGCTATTTCAGCTATAGTTGTATTGAATATTTCTGCAACTGCTATTAATACTATAAAAGAAATTATTAACATAATAGTAATATAAACTGATGATAAAAAAAATTTTTCTGCCATTCTCCCTTTCCTAAATAGAATAGGGTATATTAATAGTAAAATATAATAACCAAAAATAAATAAAAATATTCCATTTCCGTGTATATTAAAAATTACGTTATTGGTGTAATTGGATGGTATTAATGTATAAATAATTATCATAATTATTGTACATACTTGACCATATCTTTTATTTTTAGGTGGCATAACCCTATAAAAAAAATACATCATAATAAGAACATTTATAAAGTCACCAATTACTTCCATTACAAACAAATCAATCATATAATTACCTCAAGCTTTATTGACATATATAATTTATAAAAGCGTCATTTACCTCTTTATACTTTCCTCTACTTATTGGTATTTTTAAACCACTTACTAGCAATACGTTATTTTTTATTATTGCCTTTATGTACTTTACATTTACTATGTACGATCTATGGCATCTTATAAAATATTCACTAGGTAATATCTTTTCTATTTCACTTATTTTCTTTCTTAATGTTATTTTCTCTGAATTTGTATGAATATCTATATAAGGTGAGAACATTATACAATAATTTATATCATTATAATCTAATTTAATAGTTTTTTTAGTTGTCTCTAAAATAAGTATAGATTGTTTAAATTCATTAGTTATTCTATTTAGGGACTTGTCCAAACAGAAATATAAATCAGAACTTTCTATAGGCTTTATTAGATATTGTAATGCACCAACTCTATATCCGTGTAATGCATATTTAAAAAATCCTGTTACGAATACAATATCAACCTTATTATTTTTTTCTCTTATTATATTTGATAACTCGATTCCTGACATCTTACTTAATTTTATATCTAAAAATATTATGTCATATTTATCATAATCAGACCATTCAAACAAAAATAATTCTGCTGTTGTAAAGTTATCAATTGATATGTCAATATTTTTTTCTTTTGCCCATTTTTTAATTTTAATATTAAGAAAATCAATTTCTTTAGCTTTATCCTCACATACTGCTATCTTCATCTCTATGAGCATCCTCCCATGTTTTTAGATACTATAATAGTTATATATTTTGAATTTATTTGTCAATACTTTATCCTTATTCTAATAATTTATTCATTTTTGTAAATAACTAAATAATTGGCTTTTATTATAACTTACTTTTACATTCATTGTAAATTTATTTTGTAATGGCTATATATAGTAATTATCTGAAGAAACATTAAAAAAATTGACTAATAGCTTACTTACCTTTTAGTAAGTAACTTACTGAAAAGTGCATTATTGTTAATATTCCACCTATTTGATATAGTAACTTTATCAAAATAGAAGGAATGATTTATATGGATAAAAATTTAAAAATATTATATTTTAGTCCTACTAGTGGAACTAAAAAAATTGTTAAAGCTATAGCTGAATCTATTGATTCAAACTATGAGGAATTTGATATAACATTACCACAAAACAGAACTAATAGCATAACTTTTTCCAGTAATGATTTAGTTATAATAGGTATGCCAACTTATGCTGGAAGATTTCCAAGATTACTACATAATTATATAGATACGATTACTGCTAACAATACACTAGGGGTGTTTATAACTACTTATGGTAACAGAGATTATGAAGATGCCTTATTAGAACAATATTATATTTTTACCTCAAAGGGATTTATAGGATTAGGTGCAGCTACCTTTATTACAGAACATTCATCAACAAGTAAATTAGCTACTGGAAGACCACATGCTGAAGATTTAAAAACTGCTTCCGATTTTGGATGTGAAATTATAAAAAGATTAAAAGAAATTAATTCATTATCAGATTTAAATTCTTTAACCCTACCTGGAAGCATACCATATGTAGAAAAGAATATTCCACCTATGCCATTTGCTCCTGAAACTAATGAAAAATGTGTTACTTGTGGTATATGTGCAAAGCACTGTCCAACTAGTGCTATAGACTTTTCAGACTGCAGAACTATTGATATTTCTAAATGTATAAAGTGCAATAGCTGTGTTAAGAGATGTCCATTAAGTGCTAAAGTAATGACTTCAGAACCTTATAAAAATATGCAGAATATGCTTATTACTAATTTTGCTCACAATGAAAAAAGTCCTGAAATATTCTTAGCTTAAAATTTAATCCGTATAAAACTTTTAATGATACGGATTAATTTCTTATTACTTTGAAAATTTCAAGTTTTCATCAATAATAATATTATATTCTTCTGTAAATTTATCTTTATTTTTCATTCCCCAATCAAACATAGATTTCATTATTGGATATAAGCTTTGACCTAATTCTGTTAGCGAATATTCTACTTTTATTGGTACTTCTTCTGAGTAAACTTCTCTTTTTATAAATCTATTTCTTTCTAATTCTTTTAATTGTGATGTTAAAACTTTTGCACTTATATTGCCAATTTCATTTTGAAGTTCACCAAACCTCTTTGTACCTTTTCTTAACTTACACAAGATTATAAATTTCCATTTATCACACAATAATGAAACTACTAATTCTATTGGATACTTTATTTCACGTTTCTTCATAAGTTTCTCATACTTCCTTATTAGCTTTATCCTTTAATTATATATTACTATATCTAAATCTCAAAACAATATAAATAACCCATTAAAATCAATTTAGATCTTAGTGGGTTTCACGGTAGAGACAAGCCATATTATATATCCATAATTTTTATTAATATTGGTTATACTTTTCATATAAGCTCTATTTGGAAGGTGTATTATGACCGAAATAGAAAAAGTATATATAGCAGGAATTATTGATGGTGAAGGTGCATAATGCTTCAAAAATTTCATTCAAATGAATATCCTTTTCCTTGTGTATCCATAGCTTCTACTACTTTAGAACTATTAAAGTGGATTAAATTAATCGTAGGAAAAGGCACTATTATAAATAAAAAGAATTATAACCCTGAGAAACATCAAAATTGCTATACTTATACTATTAAATATAATGTAGCATTAAATCTCATTTCAGATATTTATCCTTACTTAATCATTTCAGCCAAAAAGAAAAGAGCTGAATTATTATTGAATAAATACAAAGACCTTACCCCTAGAAATGGTAGATACTCTGATAAATTACTAAAAGCAAAATTTAATTTTTATAAAGAATTTCTCTCTATAGAATAGAAAAACCGTACAGAAAAATCTGTACGGTTTTATTTGGTGGAGGCGAGGGGTCAGTTTATCAACTGTTTCCAAATTGCCCTGACTATATCTTAGACAAGCATTAACTTGCCTCTTGGCGTATTATAGAAGCTTATTATAGTTTACATCTTCTATCCTAGTATTCCATAGATTTCTCTTTAGGAACCTATAAGTCGATACAAGGCTGTTGAATTTCTTCACATACCTCTCGGTATTGCCGTCAACCCTACTTGCTACGGTTTCACCGATAAAGCCAAGTTATCACTTAAACATCACTGCTTAAGGCGACTTTTTTCCAAAATCGAACCCCTGTCCGAAAGCAGACCAGCCTGACTTTCTACGAGCGTAGTTTGTGACTAAAATTTCGGTCCTTAGTTCGCTCACAAACAAACTCCTAATTCCCTAGCTTCATAAATACCCCTCTAGCTCAAAGCTTTGCTAGACTTCGTTCCCCACTTTTATGACACCAGCTACCCCAAACGTGGGCATTCAGGACTGATGAGTAGCTTATATTAAGCTGCTAATGCAAAATTGTCTTCTGCGTTTATATTTAATGCATACTTTATTAACGAGGTGACATGCTTGCCTCGGCCCGCTTATCAAACCCATCTTACCCCCGTCGAAGCCAAAACGCCCCCATGTTAGGTAAATAGGTCTAAACGCGTATCCCCTATTCAGTTTTCAATCGATGATCAACATCGTGATTTTATTATAAATCAACATACCTCTACTGTCAACTTATCTGAGTTATTAAAATCATAGAAGAAAATCTATAATATTCTTGTTTTTTAATTTTTTTATTAAATAGTAAATATTGTAAATACTTCTATATGATATATTTATTACTATAATAGTTATTATACATTATTTAACATTGCTTTTATTAAGCAATGGTGTTATTATAAATGAGCAGTTGGTACGTAAAGTGCTAATTACTTATAGAGCCTAGGTTGTCTTTCGCCGGATACTAGGCTCTATTTTATTTTTCAAAACTTATCCACATCTAATTTAAAACAATCAACAGCTTTATTAATTTTTTCCAATATTTGTTGTTAATATTCTAGATAAACATTTTATAATAGTAAACTCTCTAATATTAAATTCTCATACTAACTATATAAAAAACAGCAGATAAATTTATAAAAAAATCTATCTACTGTTTCATAATATAATTCTTCTATTACACTTACTTAATAAGCTTAGCATGCACTACCATTCTTGCATCATTGAATTCAAAAGAACAAGTTGACAAAGTTATTATTTTATCATCTTCATCTACCTCTATGTCTGCTTCATACATTGATTTACTCTGTATTCTTTCTAAAAAATCTTTATATTCATTTTTATTTCCAAAATTAGTTTGAATATAATTATCTGTAACATCTGTAATATATACAGAGAAAACTTTATATTGCAAATTCTCACCATTATTTAACTCTATATCTATATCATTATTATTATAAAAGAAATCTTTTTCCTTATACTTTTTCAAGTGAGCAAACATAGTTTCATTTTTCATATTATGTCCAAACAAAACTGTATTTTGGTCGTCGAATCCATTATTTAAATAGTTCATAAATATGGACCCAGATATTATATATTCTTTGTTTATATCTTTATCTAAATAATATAAATTATCTTCTCCTTGAAGAATTGGATAGTTTATATTTGTATTTTCTATCTTAATCCATCCTCTATAATCTGTATTTTCAATATATGGATTGTTAGTTTCTTCTTTTTCTATTCTAATTTTTTCATATACTTCATCAGCCTTCTTATATTCAGTTACTTTGTAAAACACTTTATATCCACATACAAATATAATTAAAATTAAGATTATATTAATTATACTTTTAAATATTTTCATCAATTAATCCCCTTATTTTGTAAAGAATCATATTAAAATTTCGAATATGTATTAATCTATTATTTATATAAGCTAAAGAAAATTGTAATCTATTTTATAGATTACAATTTTCCCTTTATTAAACTATATATAATTATTTAACTTTTTTTCTCTTTCTATTTACAAATAGAAGTCCAATCAGAGATATAAGTCCAGCTAATGCCCAATTTAGTATATTACTTTGATCACCTGTATTAGGATTTTGAGTATTATTCAATTCACTATTTATCTCTTCATTATTATTTTGTTCATTTTTAACTTCGTCATTAACTTCATCATCAACTTCATCTTTGATTTCATCATTAACTTCATCGTTAACAGAATTATCAATATCTTCTAATACAATAACTTCTCTTTCTGCTACAGTTATATTTCCATCACTATCTTCTATAGTATACTTAATTATGTAAGTACCAGGAACATTATTATCAAAGTTTCCTAAATCAACAGTAACTTTCATTTCTTCTATAGAATCATTATCATCTGTAATTATAACTCCAGGCATTGGATCAAAATTCTCTCCAAGATTTATTGTAATAGTTCCTATTCCACTTATTACTGGCTTCTCATTACTTCTAACTATAACCTTTCTAGTTTCCTTAGTTGTATTCCCATCACTATCTGTAACAGAATATGTAATTATATATTCACCTGAAATAGTGTTATCAAATGAATCTAAGTCAACAAGAATTTTTAAATTCTCGCTAGTATCTCTGTCATCTTCAAATATAATTCCAGCATACGGATCAAATTCTTCTCCAATATTTATAGTTACATCATTTAATACTGTTACAGTTGGTGCTAAACCTCTATCATTTATATTTGTCTTTAATTTTTCTAAAGTTTCTTGTATAAGTGTTAATCTTTTATTAGTTTCCCATTGAGTTAATGCATTTCCATCAATCAACTGTTGAGTTTCTAAAATTAAATTCTTCAGTTCATTAACCTCACTCTCTGGATGTTGTCCTCCAAAGATACCAATTTGACCATTTGTTAATATATTATTATAGAATTCATTTGCTTCATTTATTTGCGAATTTAAATATGTATGGTCTACTTTTGCTGGTGTTAATGGTATATCTACAGTATTATAAATTGCAAATCCACTGTTTACTTTATTTAATACCTCTGATTCAGTTGATTCATTTAAACTAAAGTTCCCTTTATTATAGTTAACTGATATATTCTTATCTTCTGCATATTTATTTCCATAAGCTAAGAATTGATTATCTCCATACGCCGTTACAGCTCTGTTACTTATAGTAATTTGATCTCTTTCATCACTCATAAACTCATTATTGTAAATTACAAAGTTTTGAACATCTCCGTAGGCCCCTACCCAAGAATCGTCTTTAAACTGTAAGTCTTGACCATCTCTAAAGCTTTGATAATATAATATTCCAGTACCTTGTCCACCAAAGTTTGTTGTTTGATGGAATAAGTTATTATATATAGTTGTGTTGTAAAGTATACATTCTTGTTTTGTTAAATCACCATATATATATGTTAGTAATGGTACATCTTTAAAATGATTTGAACCTACATATGCACCCTCACCATTTCTTATTTTTACTCCTCCAGCTGCTCCATTTTCCATACCTTCGAAGTAATTTCCATATATATTTAAGTTAGTATATCCCTTAGAGTATATTATGTGGTCTCTTCTTTGCCCATCTACTGCAACATTTATACCTGATATTAATACATCTGTTCCAAAATTACCAGTTATATTTCTAGTTTTATCCATGTTGAAGTAATTGTTCGATATATTAACATTCTCGTCATATCTTTCATTATTAATAGCCGTAAGGAAATTACCTTGAGAACCGCTTATCTTAATTCCTTCACTTAGCCCTGATTGAGATTCAACTTGGATAAGATTTAATTTGTTTATAACTGTATCCGGTAACATTGTAGCAGCATCACTTAAACCTTCTAAATTTCCAAAGAAATTATCTTTAATAGTCGTATTATTAGTTCTGTATGTTGCAATACCTCTTCCTGGATAATTAACTCCTCTTAAGAATGCATTTTCCTCTATTATATACTTATTATTCTTTGCAGTTATATAAGGTTCCATTGTAACCTTTCTTATTTCACCTGCAGCATTTGTTTCTCTTGTATATTGACCATTCATAAATACATTATTATTGAAGCTTATACCTTTTTTATATGGTCCATTAAACTCTAACCCAATGTTATCGAATACTATGTTATTTATGTTTACATAGTTCATATTTGAATGGTATTCTGCATTCATTAACTTTAACATCTTATCAACACTTTAACTTCCGTCAAATATAGAAAGACCATTTGTTGCACCACTCAATTTAAAGTTTGATAATGCAGGAAGATTGATTGTTGCTAAATCAATATCAGCTGTTATTTTATATACTCCCTCTGGGAAATATAACTCTCTACCATGTGAAGCTGCATATTCTATCAACTTCTTTAAGTTTTGAGTATCATCTGTAACCCCATCACCAGCTAATGTAATAGGTTGTCCATTTTCATCTAAAACTTCTGAATGATTTTGAACATCTATAACAGTTTTAATTATCATATAATCTGTTGTTTGTTCATCATACTTCTTATTACGATCTTCTCCTGTTATTCCAAATAAATTAAGATAATATTCACTTAGAACTTTACTTTCAACATCATTTACATACTTATCATAAATATTATCTGCCACAACAAATTCATTATTTTGGAAATATCCATCAATCATTTGTAAATTAGTAACTCCAACATTTATGTTTGACTCTTCTTGGTGTATAGAACCAATAACTTCTACACGTGAATCTATATGACTATCTGCTCTAAGAGTTCTTGATCTAGTAATCATTATTCCACCATTATTGTTTTTAGTAGAACAATCTTCTAACTTAACAGTACTTCCGTTAACAAATATACCATATCTATAAGAATTCTCTACAGTTACATTATCAAGAAGTATATCACGAGAATTGTAAATATTAACTCCTATATCTTTAGAATTCTTTATAGTTAAATCTTTTAGTATTATATCATTTCCTTTTAATGTAATACCTACTAACTTATTTAAATCAATGGTACGTCCATCTCCCTCAATTAATATGTTAGAATTAACTACTAATTCACTAATATCACTTCCTGCTGGTAAATCACCTGCTTCAATTTTAATATCATTCTTAATATGCAGCACATTACCGTTATTACTAATATTATTTATAAAATCTTTTGCTGTTGATATATCAACATCTACTCTAGAGAAATAATCTATTGTACTATTTTCTTTATTATTTTTTTCTGTTCCCTTTACATACAACCCATGTGGATCATTTATTATGTTCTCTTGTTCTCCAGCTTTTTTAATTGATTGCATATGCACAGTATCATTAGTATGAATATTTTTTGATAAAATATCTACAGTTGAACCACCTCTTACTTGGATACCTCTATATAAATTATTATTACTAGATATATCATCAATTTTAACTGTAGAATCGAATATATCTATTCCTACTGTACTTCTTTCATTATTAGGTAAAGAAATATCTTTACCAGATAATTTCAACTTATATAAGCTAACATCCTTTGCTCCATATAGAGTTAATCCAGTTGTCTTATAATTAGCAAATTCAAGATTCTTTAATGTTACATTTTTTGCTTTTACACTAAAGCTATCGACATTACCTAAATCAAATTTAAAATTATTACCATCTATAGTTACGTAATTAGCCTTTATTTCTAAATTCTCTTTTAACGTAATATCTTGAGTTATCTTTATAAGAGAATTTGGTATTGTTATAGCATCTTTTAACTTTTCAAAGGTATCTACACTCACAATTTTCTGAGTGTTATAATACTCATTTTTTGTATTAGCAGAATCAACTTTTTCATCTGTTTTAAGATACTGATCATTTACGTCATGTATTTTATTTTCATCTTGTCCATCTTTAACCATACTTCTTATAGCTGCAGTATCATTTTCATGAGTATTGTTTCCTTCAAATGTAACAGTTGATACATCTCTTAATCTTATTCCACACTCAATATGATTTATACTCGTTATATTTTTTATTGTTGCTGTAGAATTACTTACATCTATACCTACAGAACTTTTCTTATCTGTTCCTAGTAACTTTATATTATCTAAAGTTATGTCTTTAGTATTATATAGTAATATAGCTGACGAAGTATAATTTTCAAAATTTATATTACTTAATGTACTTCCTGATGCCGTTGATTTAACTACTATCTTATTATTACTATTTTTTAAATCAATTTTATTATCATTACCATTTATCGTTAAATTTTTCCCTGTTATATTTAACTCTTCTGTTAATTCAATAGTATTGTTTATATTTATAATTGCATTATTTTCTGTTACTGCTTGTTTTAACCCTGTAAAATCTGTTACGTCTATTGTTTTAAATAAACTATATAATATAATTTTTTTATCTGTTTCAGTAGTTTCAGATGTTTTAATATATTTATTAGTATTATCTGTTATTACACTCTCAGAAGCACCATTGGCTACTATAATTTTAATATCAGATTTATCATTCTCATGAGTATTGTTTCCTTCAAATGTAACAGTTGATGCATCTCTTAATTTTATTCCGCACTCAACATGATTCTTACTTGTTATATTTTTTATTGTTGCTGTAGAATTACTTACATCTATACCTACAGAACTTTTCTTATCTGTCCCTAGTAATTTTATATTATCTAAAATTATATCTTTAGCATTATATAATAATATAGCTGACGAAGTATAATTTTCGATATTTATATTACTTAATGTAGTTCCTACTGCAGTTGATTTAACTACTATCTTCTTATTAGTATTTTTAAAATAAATTTTATTGTTATTACCATTTATTATTATATTTTTCCCTGTTATATTTAACTCTTCTGTTAATTCAATAGTTTGATTTATATTTATAATAGCATTATTTACCGTTACTGCTTGTTCTAATCCTGTAAAATCTGTTACGTCTATTGTTTTACGTAAACTATAGAATATATTTTTTTATCTTTATCGATAGTTTCAGAAGTTTTAATATATTTACTAGTATTATCTGTTATTACACTCTCAGAAGCACCATCTAATACTACCATTTTAATATCAGCATTATCATTTTCATGGCTATTATTTCCTGAAATTTCAACCTTAGCTTCCTCTCTTAGTCTAATTCCACATTCACTATGATTTTTACTTGTTATATTCTCTATTGTTACAGTAGAACCAACTACATCCATACCAACTTTACTTTTTCCATTTGCAGTTGAATTCTTATATTCTCCAGTTAATGTTATATCCTTTAGCGCTACATTTTTACCACTAACATATATTCCAATTGTAGTGTAATTATCAAATGTTAAATTATTAATCTCTATATTATCTGCATTTCCTTTTATAACAAATCTATTAGTAGTATCAGTTTGATTTAAATCAAACGTCTTACCATCACCATTGATTATTATATTTTTTCCTGTAATATCTATAGCATTATCAAATTTTATATCACTTGTAATATTAATATTAACATTTGATTGCGTTACTGCCTTTTTTAATGATTCAAAGCTACTAGCATTTAAAGTTTTGCTTCTATAATTTACTTGATTAGTATTTTTACTATATTCAATATATTGTTCATTATCAAAATCTATTACATTTGTATTAACTCCATTATCAAGTACACTTTGTAAGTCTACTGCATCATTTTCATGGATATGTGTCCCTTTTATTGTAATATGAGCTCCTTTTTTTACTCTTATTCCACTTTGCAAATGATTTTGACTTGTGATATTCTCTAATGTTACAGTAGTATTTGCATCAGATATATCTATTCCTGCTTTTGCATTTCCAACTTTAGATGGCTCTACAGATTTTCCTGTTAGAGTTATATCTTTAAGATTTATATTTTTACCACTAATATATATCCCTGTTGTATAATAATTATCAAATGTTAAATTGTTAATTTTTATATTATCTGCATTTCCTTTTATAACAAATCTATTTGTGTCATCTGTTTGTTTTAAATCAAATTTTCTTCCATCACCATTGATTGTTATATTTTGTCCTGTAATATTTATAGGATTATCAAAACTTATATCATTTTTAATATTAGGCTCTGTTAGATTAAATTGTTGATATTGTACTCAAAATAGGGTTGTACAAATTACAACCCTATCTAACTATAAACTCTGTTTAGATTCCCTAACAATATTTCTATTGCAAAGGTCTA
>NZ_JAJNOS010000019.1:0-51241 GCF_021044725.1 Clostridium sp. NSJ-145 | reverse complement strand
TTAGATATTTTATCATGATTGCAAAAAGGACAGCACTTCCCCTTGTTAAATCTATTTTCAGCGATTTCTTCATCTATAGAGTTAGTTATTCCATTTGACATCAATACAGTCTTTAAAAACTCGAATACCTTCCCTTGCTCATATGTATTTAATTGTGAAACTTGTTGAATAACATTATTAACTCTCGGCATAAAAAAACCTCCTAAATAGTAGTTATATTATATATTATAACCATATTTATAGAGGTTAATCAAATTTCAACAGTTTATTAAAACAAAGCCTTTATTTATTGTAACTATATGTAAAATATGAGGATGCTAATTAAAACATCCTCATACATTAATACTATAGAACTAATTTAATTCTAATAAATGAATTTCATTTACATAATTGTAATAAGTTGAAGTATTTGAAGGAATTGTGTCAACGTTAATTGTATTAGGGTTATAAATTAATAAGTTTTTACGTTGGTAAACTGGCATATAAGTAGCCCAACTCATAATTTGGTCTAACTCTTCTGCAACTAATTCTTTTCTTTCCTCAATGTCAAGAGTTTGCATTACTTGTTTTAAATATTCATCAACTTTTGCATCTTGTACCCAAGTTCTATTAGATCCACCTGGTTTAGTAGATTCACTACCGAAGATTTGAGTTAAGTCACAGTTTGTAGAGTTACCCCAAGCCATAACCCACATATCAACGTCATCGTTGTTTACACGGTTAGTTAATATTGAGAAGTCAACGTCACTAACTATTAATTCAGCTCCTAACTCTTCCATATCAGATTTCATTTGAGTTAAGATTGGTGTAGATGGATGTGATGAAGCATCTCCTATAGCAACTTCTACTGAAAGTTGTTTTCCATCTTTCATTAACTTACCATTTTCTTGTACATATCCAGCTTCTAAGAAACAAGCTAAAGCTTTTTCTTTATCATATCCCCAATATTCTTCTGCATCTTGTGGATATTCTGCTAATGTTGGAGTCATTGGTCTTTCTATAACTTGAGCTAATTCACCATAGTAAGTATTTACTGCTTGTTCTCTAGTCATTAAGTGCATTAAACCTTCACGAACTTTTAACTCTGGAACTCTCTTAGCAGATATTGCTATATATCCATATCCAGGGTTACCAACTAAAGAATATTCAATTCCGTTAGCTTCTAATTCATCCATTAATTCTAAAGAAGCACTTGGATCTGTTATATCTATATCACCTGAAATAATTGCATTAACTTTTTGTTGTTCATCAATTACTTGGTATTTAATATTTTCTATCTTAGGAGTACCTAAGAAGTAATCATCAAATCTTTCAACGTGTACAACGTTGTTATTGTATCCAACCCATTTGAATGGTCCAGAACCCATTGGAGTATCACTCTTAGCTTTTACCATTGATAAGTCACCTTTAACAAATCCCTCACCATAGTAATGTTCTGGTGTTAAGTAAGTTTGTGCTAATTGACGGTCTCCGATTATATTGATTCCATTAACTAATACTGTACAAGTTAAATCATCAACTTTCTTAATACCTTCGATTTCTGGAACATCAATACCATCAGCTAAACCTTGGTTTATATAGTCTTCAGAATATACATTTGTCCAGTAAGTAACTGCATCATATCCATCAGCATACTTTTCATATTCACATTTAGCTAATAATTTTAAGAATTCATCACTGTTTGAAGCAACGCTATCAGCCTCATATCCTTCATCCTTTAAATATTGAACGAAAGTTCTTCCATCTCCAACATCTCCATTTGGATCCCCAGCATACCAACCTTCACAGTTAGTAGCAATTAAATATTCTATAAACCCTTCTTCAGTTGCAGCTTTTGCATTAGCTTCTTCAGAAATTTTAGCTACTTTTGATGTATAATCAGCATCATCATAGTAGTATTCCTTTAAACCAACTATATCTAAAGAAGTAACGAATGTAGACATACCATCATATGTTGGGTCTGCCATTACATAATAACTAAATATTAAGTCATCAATAGTAACATCTTCACCATCATGGAACTTCATTCCTTCTTTTAATTTAATTGTATAAAGTGTTTGTACAGTTCCATCTTCAGCTTTAACTTCTTCTGAACTTATGTGACCAGCCTTGTCCACTAATTCATTATTTTCATTTAATTCTGATACTACGCTGAATACTGTTTCAAATGCTTGTGCATCATATGCTGTAGTATAGAAAAATGGATTAAATACTCCATTAAATGATTGAGTACCAATAACTAATGTATTATTGCTACTACCACCAGAATTGCTACTGTCCCCACCGTCGCTAGTTGATTTATTACCACAGCCAACAGTTAGTAACATAGTACTGGCTAATAGTAATGCAAGTATCTTCCTTTTCATGTTATTTCCCCCTTTTTATCTTTGTCATTTTTATAAATTTATATAAAGTGCTAAATTTTATAGCAATTATACTCTTTTATTCTAATTTATATTGTGTTTACTACTATTTTTACTTATTTTACATTTTATTACATATATATGTGTTGGTAAAATTTTACCATAATCATTTTATTAAGTCAATCATGTTTTTTATATTTTTTTAATATTTATTTTTATCATTTATTTTTAATTTGTCACAAAATGTGCTTTTTTAGTTTCATTTTGTTATATTAATATAATTTTAATAGACTTGTTTTAATAAATTGATTTTTAATTATTGATTTATTAATAGTTATGTTATAATCTTATAAGACTTATTTCATAAAGGAGATGTTTACAAATGAATTGTAAATTTTATTTACATAAAGGTAAAAATAAGAGAGCAGAACAAGGTCGTCCTTGGATATATATAGATGAAATAAATGAATATGATGGCGATTATGAAAATGGCGATATAGTTGAGGTATATAATCATAAGAATTATTTTATTGGAAAAGGTTATATAAATGACCAAAGTAAAATCACTATCAGAATAATGACTAGAGATATAAATGAGGAAATCAATGAAGATTTTTTCAAAAAGAGATTTGCTGCTGCATGGGATTACAGAAAAACTGTAATAGATACATCTTCTTGTAGATTTATATTTGGTGAAGCTGATTTCTTACCTGGATTAACAGTTGATAAATTTGGTGATTATTACGTAATTCAAATTTCTACTTTAGGCATGGACAAATATAGAGATATAATCGTTAAAATATTAGTTGAAGAATATGGTGCTAAAGGTGTTTATGAAAGAAGTGACATAAAGACTAGAGAAATTGAAGGTTTAGAACAAACTAAAGGATTCTTAACAGAACCTTTCGATACTAATATTGAAATAGTTGAAAATGGAGTTAAATATATAGTTGATTTAGAGAATGGTCAAAAGACTGGATTCTTCCTAGATCAAAAGGAAAATAGAGCTGCAATGCATAGAATATGCAAAGGTAGAGATGTTTTAGACTGCTTTACTCATACTGGTTCATTTGCTTTAAACGCTGGAATAGCTGGGGCAAAATCTGTATTAGGTATAGATGTTTCTCAACATGCTATAGACTGTGCAACAAGAAACGCAGAGCTTAATAATCTTCAAGATACTGTTAAATTTGAATGTCATAATGCTTTTGATGTTCTTGGTGATTGGTCAAGAGAAGGAAGACAATTTGATGTTGTTATCTTAGATCCCCCAGCCTTCACTAAATCTAGAAATACAGTTAATGCTGCAATAAGAGGTTATAAGGAGATTAACCTTAGAGGACTAAAAATGGTTAAACCAGGTGGATACTTCGCTACATGCTCTTGCTCTCACTATATGAGTGAAGAACAACTTAAAAAGACAGTTCTAGAAGCTGCTCACGATGCTAGAAGAACTTTAAGACAAATAGAGGTAAGAACTCAAAGTTCAGATCATCCAATCCTTTGGAATTCAGATGAATCATACTACTTAAAATTCTTCATCTTCCAAGTAGTTTAATCAATTAAGCATAAATAATTAAAAAATAAAGCCAGCAAAGCTGGCTTCATTTTTTTATAAACTAATTTCATCATTAATCATTAATTTTTAATTCTTACTTATTAATTAAAGTTATCTATGTTAATAAGTAACATTACAATATTTTATATTTTTTTCTTCGTAATTTAAATTATCATAAATATTTCTTATAATTTCTGAAATATCTTCATTTGACTCGTAACATCTATTATCTATATTTATTAAATTTCCTTTAACTTCTATAGTATGATTAACCTCTCCAGTTGTTTGTATTAAAAAATCCCACTCTGATATTCCTTGGTCAATTACTTCAAATTTATATAATTTATTAATTGACTCTATAATATTATTAATATCTTCTTCTTTATTAACAAATTTAAATTTTGCCTCCCCAGATAGTGACTTAATAGTTAATTCTTTTACCTCATTTTGATTAATAATAAAATCTTCACTATTTTCTAAACTATAATTTGATATTTCTGGTTCAGGTATACTACTCCTTTGAACACTATCTGATTGCATATCCATAGTAGTACTCTCATTTATTGTTAAACTACCATTAAATACTGTATATCTTAATCCAACAAAAAATACTAACGCAAAACAAGCTACCATAGATATTATTTTTCTATTCTTATACCACTTTTCTTTTTTATTATCTTCTAAACACTTTAAAGTTTCTTCTATTTTGAGATTAAAAGATTCTGGTAAAGTGAATTCATTATTTTCATCTTCAGTTTTTTTCTTTAAAAACTCATCAAACTTATCCATGAAGATCCTCCCTTAAAATATTATATAACTTCTCTTTCGCTCTCGATAATCTCGACTTTACTGTACCTTCTTTTATCCCTAAAGCATTTGCTATATCTTTATATTTCATATCTTCAAAATAAAATAATATAGTTGTAGTTCTCAAGTCCTCATCCAATGAATTTATAGCATTATACAATGTTAAATCCTTATATTTATCATTAACTTGTACATTAATAAAATGTTCATTTTCAACACTTATCTCTTTACTTCTATTTTTATAAATAGTATTGCTTTCATTTATTACTATTCTTATAAGCCAAGTCTTAAATAAACTCTCATCTTTTAAGGATTTTATATTTTTATATGCTTTTAGTATTGCTTCAGAAACAGCATCTTCCACATCTTCTTCTTTACTTAATATAGATTTTGCTACTCTATACATTGACATTTTATTTATTCTGATTAGATTACAAAAAGCATCTTTATCACCATTTTTTGCTCTTCTTACTTCTATGCTCACAACTTTATTATTCTGAGTCTCCATTGAAGCTTCCACATAATCCGCTCCCTTCAAAAATTAGACTTTTAACATCTTTAATTTGTTCCCTTAAATGTTATTTTAAATTAAAAAAGAGTGCTATGCACTCTTTATTTGTAAAAATAAAACATTCTTACTTTTCTATATAATTTTTCCCTTGATAAATATCATTATCTTCTAATGCTTTATCTATAGAATTTAAAACTTCCCACTTCTTTAAACTCCACATTGGTCCAATTAAACTTTCTCTTGGAGCATCTCCTGTTAGTCTATGTACGACCATTTCTTGTGGTAACATAGCTATTCCTTTACATATTAAATCAATATAGTCTTCTTGACTTAATAATTGTAATTCTCCACTCTCATATTGTTTAACCATTTGTGTTCCTTTCATTAAATGAAGTAAATGGAACTTTATTCCTTGAGCTCCTGAATGAGCTACATAATCAACAGTCTTTAGCATGTCTTCTTTAGTCTCACCTGGTAATCCAAAGATAGTATGTACTACAACTTCGATATTTCTATCCTGAAGTTTCTTTATTCCTTCTTTAAAAACTTCAAAATCATATCCTCTATTAAAGTTTCTTGCACTTTCATCATTAACAGTTTGAAGCCCAAGCTCTACCCAAAGATATGTTTTCTTACTTATCTCTTCAAGTAAATCTACTACATCATCATCTAAACAGTCAGGTCTTGTTGCTATAGATAATGCTACTACATTTTCTTGGCTTATTGCTTCTTCATACTTTTGACGTAACTCTTCTACTGGAGCATAAGTATTAGTATAAGCTTGAAAGTAAGCAATATACTTTCCATCTTTCCACTTTTTCTCCATCATCTTTTTTCTATCAGCAAACTGTTCATTAATAGATAATATTCTACTACCAGCATAGTCACCTGAACCTCTAGCACTACAGAATGTACATCCTCCCTTAGCTACTTTCCCATCTCTATTAGGACAAGTAAATCCACCGTCTAATGATATTTTATATATTTTCTCATTAAATTTATTTCTTAGGAAATAATTTAAGCTATGATATCTCTTACCATTCCATTCTTTTCTCATATATAACTCCTATTTTAATGATATTAAAAGGAAATCAGCTAAATACTGATTCCCTTTTAATTAATTTTATTATTAACTATTTTAAAACACTCATCTATTAATTACAACTTATTAATTTCCAAGTTTTCTAAATCTAAAATATATTCCCCACTTAGAGCTTCTTGTTGTCCTTCAGAAGTCGTTACTTTAAATTTAAAAACATCTTCTTCAAACTTTCCATTAGAAATATTATATTTTTCTTCTGGGAACATAGTATCTAACTCAGTTTGAATTAATTCTCCATTATCACTTTTATATAGTCTAACTCTTTCTTTATTATACTTATTGTTATAGTTTACTTGTAAGATATCCTCTTCTTCTGAAAAAACAAATTTTGTTACTTCGCTATCCTTCAATAAATCTATAGTAACTAACTTTTGTGCAATAGGTTTTTCTAAAGCGTCCTCTAATACATCAATATTTTCAGTACCTAAACTTGCTCCTGAATTACCACCTTCATTTCCTGGTTGAGCACTAGTCATTAATGCTTCATCTATGTACGCTATACATATATATGAATCTTTATTATCGGTTGTTGTTATTGCAATTCTTTTTCCTGTAAAACTTAAACAAACCTTTCCAAATGACTGCTTAGGAACTATATCTTTGTAAAGCATTATCTTATTATCTTTTAAGTATGTATCTTTAGGTAAATTGCTTAAACTAATAATTAAACTACTCTTGCCGCCCTCTTCTCCTATTACACGTAAGCCATTACCCTTTGTATAAATTTCTTTTTCTGATTTAGATTTTATTTCATCAATCTTATATTCGTTATGTTGTTTTTTTATTTTAAAAGTAATATTCTCTAAATCACTTTTAGGTTCAACATCTGAACTTCTTACTATATTATAAATAAAATATGCATAATTACTACCTTCTATAGATTCATCAGATTTAAAAGAAATAATTTTTGAAACACCTTCTCCTGTGTTTTTATTAGAACTTACTAACTCTTCTGAAAGCAAATTATTTGCAGCATCAAGATTTCCTGAAATAACATTATTCAAATAATCTTTTACTATATTATTTGCTTTTTGCATATCAAATAAGTTAATAGCTACATCATCTTTATCTTCTACTTTAGAACATCCAGTTAAAATTGATATTGTTAGCATTATAATTACAATTAGTGATTTATTTATTTTCAATTTGATAACCACCTTTAATATTATTCTTTCTAAAACTAGTTATATAATTTTATTTTTTCTATAAAACTCTCTCTTATTCATAAATAAAGAATAAAACTAATGTAAAACTTATATATTTTATATTAGGAATATATTGGAGGGATGTAATTGAAAAAAGATTTAACTAAAATTTTTCAGATAGCTGTAGTATTTATAGGGACTATTGTTGGAGCTGGGCTTGCTTCTGGTAAAGAAATAACTCAGTTCTTTACATCATATGGATTAAGTAGCTTTATTGGCATAATATGTTGTGGTATTTTTTATATCATAATGGGCTCTATTATTTGTAAAATAGGAATAGCTTATAAACTTAATTCTTATACTGACGTATTAAAAGTAATTAGTCCAAATTTATTAGGAAAGATAACTGGAATAATAACTACTGTTTACTTGCTTTCTAGCGCATCTATAATTTTAGCTGGAAGTGGTGCTTTAATTAATCAATTTTTTGGTATACCTAAAATTGTCGGAACTTTAATTATGCTTGGAGTAGCATCTATATTTTTGTTAAGAGATACAAACGGTTTAATTGAAGTAAATTCTTTTATTGTTCCATCACTTATAACAACTATTTCTGTAATCTTCATACTTTATTGCCTATTCTCTAATGATACACTTAGTTTTGAATTTATTAATAGTTTTGAACCTCAAAAAAGCGGAATTGTTTTATCTACTATCCTTTATGCTGGATACAATGTTCTATGTTGCTCTGGAGTTCTAGTTCCTTTAAGTAATGAAGTAAAAAAACCTAAGATTATGACTTATGGAGTTATTTTCGGTGCATTAGGTTTAACAGTTCTTTCTTGTATAATTAACTTATTATTATTTATAAATCAACCATATATATATCAATACGAAATACCTCTATTATTAGTAGCTCAAAGATTTGGTAATATAATTCAAGCTATATTGCTAATAATAATCTGGTTAGAAATGTTCTCTACAGAAGTTTCTGATGTTTACTCTATAAGTAAAAGTTTAGAACAAACTTTTAATATAAAATTTAAACATGGTATTTTCTTAGTACTTGCAGTAGCACTACCTATATCACAAATAGGATTTAGTAATTTAATATCTACACTTTACCCTCTATTTGGGATATTAAGCTTAATATTTATCTCTCAATGCATTTACTTTTACATTAAACATAAAAAAGAACTTAACTGTTAATCATGTTAACAGTTAAATATTTATTTGAATACACTTATAAAAAATATGCCTACGGCACAATTTCTCTGCCGTGGGCATATTTCTTTTCATATAAGATAAACACTTCTCTGTACAAGCCACTCTTATCTTCACTTAGTAACTAAATTAGTCTTCAAAATAAGTTAAGCTAGGTACATTTTTGTTATTCATTATATCAAATGATACTGGTGGTATAAATGTTCTCTTAACTGATCCTCTTAATTCTGCTATTCTTGTTACTCCAACATATACGTCTGATATCTTATACCATGTTGCATAATCAACTATCCCAGTCTGTGGTAGATTAAATACGCTTTGAAATACCTTTACTGATTCTTTGGTTGAATCTCCATAGACTCCATCAACAGCGACCTTAGGTATAAGCGGATAATTCTGTGCTATTCTATTTAGTTGCTCTTGTATAGTTTGAACCTCTGGTCCACTTGATCCTACAGTTAAATCATAACCAGGATAAGATTTAGGTGAACCTTCAACAACTTCAGCTGTTACAAGTTCTATATCATCTCCATAAAAATGAGTTAGTATATCATATGGTGTCTTTCCTTGATCACCAAGATATTTACTTCCCCATTGAGTCATCCATCCAGGACATTGAACGTTTTTACCATCACAATATTGAGTTAATAAAGGTTGCTTTCTTCCATATCTCCTAATATAACTTGAAAATATATCATCGACTATAACACTTATGCTGTCATATAAATTTCTACCATAATTAAATGCATGGTCATATGCAGTAGAGTTAGTTATGTCGTAATTTTTTCCTTTTCCCCTATACCATTCTGTATATATTCTATTAAGAGTAAAAGATATTATTGCATATACATTAGCTCTTATTGTACTTTCAGGCCAAGTAGAATAAATTTCACAAGAAGCTACATTTTTAATGTAATCTTTATAAGGAACTTTGTAATTAGGTGCAGAATCATTATTTGGGCTTCCATCATGAACTGTTATATATTCAGGTACTACTGGTTTTGGAAGTACAACCCCACTTGTTGGTGGTGGTAATGGTTTATCTACTTCTTCTGGTATCTTTGATGGATAATTACCGTTTAAGGTATTTGGGGCTATATTTATAATATCAGCTCTTGTCTTTCTACTGATAATATCGCTAGCCGAAATTAAATAACAAGGTTGAATTGCAAGAGATTGAGAAAAGATTTGAATTCCATTTACTGTTAAATCTTGAAATCCAGCTCTCTCAATTCTTAAATCATATAAACTGTATGGTGTTGGTCTTGATGGCTCCTGAGAATATGCAAATGGAGGAGCATCTAATTCTATTATTTCAGTTTCTCCTGATGAATTTGTGACAAGATTTACTTCTTTACTTTCCCCTTCTTGACCTGCTGATGGCTTCAATATAGCTTTAGTCCCATCTACTGGGATATAGGTATCATTTACGTAACATTGTATCTTTAATCTTCCCTTTTCAGCCATAATTTCTCCTTAATATATTTCTCCACTAATATAAATATGATTTCTAATCTTAATTAGTTACTACATTAATCTTCTTTAGGCTTTCGTACAAATAAACTTCCAACGTTATATTCATCATACCTACTCTGATTATCAAATTTCGGTGAATATACATCCCTTATTACATCAAAAACTTTTTCTAAATCAAACATTCCATAACCCCAATCTCTATTAGGATATATATCTCCCTGCCTTCCATTTGCTCCACTTATAATGTATGATTTTATCTGATTAGAATATAAAGTTGGGTCATTACCATCTACTATTGCCCACTGTAATATTAATGCACATCCTCCCGCAACAACAGCTCCTCCCACAGATGCTCCTGTAATTGTAGTAGTTCCTCCACCTGGTCTCGCAACTAAAGCATTTACTCCTCCTGCTGCAATCTCTGGTTTTATTCTTCCATCTCTTGTATATCCTCTTCCTGACTCTCCAACTACTGAGTTATTATTTTGATTATAATATGCTACTGATATAGCTCCAGATGCTGTGCTCGGAAGTGTTAATGTAGTATCCTCAACCGGACTTAAAAACTTTGTATCTGCATCTATTAATTCTCTTTGAGGTATCCATGCATAGTAATTTCCATTTACTATATATTCACCTGTCAATCTAAACTTCCAAATACCTTCTCTTATGTTTGATGCTTGTATATATATCAATCCATCTCCTGTAGTTTGCTCTGGACTTGTAAAATTAACAATCATTTCAGTTCCTTCATAAGTAAACTTTATTCTTTCCTTATTGGTGTTTTTCGATGTTAGATTAGGAATAATTTCACCTGAAGGAGATATGATTGAAAGAACTACTCTATTAGGTTTGTTCATCCATATTTCAATAGGCAACACTTTTTGTTTAGAGCCCATTCTTATTTGTATATCCTTATAATCACCAGTTTTTTCGATTACACCTTGTGTATGCGTCTCAGTATTACCTTGATTTCCAGTAGGAGTTACTAAAACTGTACCAATTCTTCCACTATTATTATTAATACTCCCTTCTACAATACCGTTTCCTGTATGTGAGCCCATATTGCTACCAAGAGGAATATATACAACTACTGGTCTATTGACTTCCTTCGCAACAGCTGTTATATATCTAATACCTAGTAATACACTCCATGGAGTATAGCTTGGAACATTTGAATCTATGAATGCTCTCTCTAATTCAGTTTTACTAGCTTGAGTTAGCTTAACTATTACAAACTCACAATCTGGTGCTGCTCCTTTTAAATCTGGATTTATTCCCCGACCTCCAATAATACTAGCCATAGCCGTTCCATGGCCTATAGTATCTTTAGTTGCTACTAATGTATAAGGATCTCCTCCACTTTTTTGTAACTTTATAGCTTCTGTTATTTGTTCCTCAGTATATTCTATTCCATAATTTAAATTATAAATTTCTTTATTTCCTTGTATAGTTTGGTCCCATATTCTGAATATCCTTGATGTATCATCTTCCCTCATAAATTCTTGGTTTAGGTAGTCAATTCCAGTATCTACTATTCCTACAAGTACTCCTCTTCCATTTAATCTTAAATAAGGATTCTGCCTTATACTCTCTATCCCACTAGCTTCTAATGGTGTAATTTGATTTAAAGTTAATATTGTAGATATTTCTATATCAATTATTTTTATACCTAATTTTTCTATATCAGGAATGTTATTTTCAGGAGTAATTAATATAGCAAATGTCTCAGATATAATAACACCTTTAGTATCTGGCAATTTTAAAGCTTGTAAAAAAGCTTCTCTCGTCGGAATCTCAACTAATAAAAATACATCATTCTTATCGGTATTACTTGAAGTAGTAGGTGTTACAGTATTTGTAGCATTATTACCTGTATTTATGTTTGTATTGCTACTTGGCTGATTATTATTTGTTACTGTATTTGTACCATTTGTGCTTGGTACAATATTTTCTTGTCTATTACCTTTTTCTTTTTCATTTTTGTCTCTAAGTAAACTATTAATAACCTCAGTTATTAAACTTAAACTATCATAAGCACAAACTTCTCCATATCCCCAAGATGGATCTGGGTAAATAACATCTCTTCTATCCCTCTTAGCTCCTAATAATATATAATATCTTAATCTCTCTCCATATAAATATGGATCATTAAACTTTACAGTCCCCCATTCCATCATTAATGCACATATTCCTGTTACACTAGGAGTTGCCATTGATGTTCCTGATTTAGCTGCAAAGCTTCTATTAGGTATAGCTGATTCTATGTTTTCACCTGGTGCAACAACATCTGGCTTTATTTCTCCTCCGTTATATAATCTTCCTCTTCCGCTAAAAGGCGAAATAGTATTTGTTAAAAAGTTATAGCTTCCAACAGATATTACATTTCTAACAGTTGCAGGAATACCTAATGTATTATATACAGTAGGATTTAAGAATTTTGTACTTACATTTAGCCCCTCAGATATAGGGAGCCACATATCAAAATTTCCCTCATAATCATTTATTCTTCTTAGAACTATTGTCCATTGTCCACTAGAAATAAAAGTATTTACTCCAAATAATACAATTCCTATTTCACCGCTAATATCAAATGGCTTAGGTCCTGTATCATATATATCATACCTACTTGAACCAACAACTCCACTATTAAAGCCTTCAATTAAATTTATTATGCCACTACTTTTCCCTTCGGGAGATATAAGCTCTAGGCTCAATTGTGGTAAAACTGATTTATATAAATTTATAGAAACCATAGTTTCATCGCTAGCAACGTTAAAATTTATTCTATTTTCATTATTTATGTCTCCACCTATATGGTGAGCTGCTTCCCCCTCATTTCCTGCAGCAATTACTATAGTTATTTTCTCTAAAGAGGATACAGTTTGAATATATTGTTCTAAAAGACTACTTCCATTATGAGCTCCATCATTAGTGCTTAAGCTAATATTAACTACCAGTGGCATTTGTAATTCTTTTGATCTATCAACAAGAAATTTCAAACCTCTCATTATTAATGTACTTAATGAAAACCTAGTCCTTGTTACCTTTACCATTGCAATAGAACTTTTTGGTGCAACACCATAATAGTTTTTATCTATTTTACCTCCAGCACAAGCTATTCCAGCTACATGAGTTCCATGTCCTACTACATCTGTTAAGTTAACTACTGATAATGGATCGTTAGAATTTAATGCTTGATTTATCATTTCTTTATCATATACTTTACCGTCACCATCCAGGTCATATATATATTCAATTCTAGTTGTTCCATCATAATTTCTAAATGCTGGATGAGTATAATCTATTCCAGTATCTATGAATCCAACTAATGTGCCTTCTCCTAACAAACCATAAGCTCCTTGAGCTGTTTGAACACATGAAGCCCTATTTGCTTGTGCATCTGTTAAATATAAACTCTTTGGTAGCTCTATATATTGAATTACAGGACTAAGAGTTAAATCCACAATCTTATCCACATGTATTTTTACTAAACCGAAGTTATAGCCTAAATCTTCATAAGTTCCACCTAAGTTATCCACAGTTTGTCTAACTTTATCCACAGCTTCGCCAGAAATAATAACAACCTCTATTAAATCATCTGCCGATTTATTTAAATAAGTGCTTGATATATTCAATTTATTTAGAATTTCTGCCGGTAATTTTTTCAGTGTACCTAATAGATCTTGCCTTAATTTATTATTTTCTATAATTTTCACCCCAAAAAAATTATTTAATCTAATATATGCTTATTACTTAAACTTTGTATTTATTGCAATAAAAAAAGATGCCTTTTGGCATCTTTTATAAAGTAATTTCTATTCTTTCTAATTTTGCTACAACTTCGAATTCCTTAACTGTAACAGTTTCAGTCATTAGGGCTCCCCCGTTGCTAACTAATAGATATTTAGAATTACCTAAACTTTTTAATTGTCTTATAATTCTTTCCCCTTTATAATCAACAAGGAAAATTCCATTATTGCTAGGTTCTTTTACTAAATGAGCAAAAGCTAAATCACCTTTAATCATTCTAAATCCAGACATTTCATTATCTTGAATTTCTATGTATAGAACCTTATCCTGCGGAAAACCTTCAACCTTATTCGAGCGAACAGGCAATTCTTTTTTTCCTTTTATATTGTTTAAACTATAATCAAAAATAGGTACACTTTTTAATACTGAAGCGAAGGCATCATTCCAAACTTCAGTTGTTTCAACCTTTTTAGGCTTCTTATTAACTTCTAAAGTCTTTCTTTCTTCCATAAGAGCTTCATCAGTAACTACCATATTTATATCATTTAAATCTGTATTTAATATTTTAGCTGCTTTATCTATAAAAGATTCTTGAACTACTTTTCTACCAAGTTCAACATCATTTATATATTTTTCTGCAACACCTAATTTTTTAGCAAGTACCTTTTGAGACATCCCAGACTTTAATCTTGCTTCTTTAATTCTTTGCCCAACTCTACTCATTTGATTTTATTCCTTTCTATTTCTTAAATGCCATTCTCGCTCTTCTATTAAATGGTTTATTAAATAATTAAAAGTCCAATTAATAGAGTTTGGCGTTACCATAGCTAAAACTCCACCTTTTATTTTAGTTCTAGTTAAAGCTATAGCTTCTCTCAATTCACTCTCTGGAAAGTTATTATATATTATTGCTTTCTCTTTTATAGGATTATTATTAATAATTTCAAATCTTAATCCATCGAGTACCTCTTTTAAAGTCATTTCACACATATCAGGTAATACATTAATAACTTTATAATTAAATTCATTTAACCATTCTAATTCATCATTAGTTAGACCATAAGCTAAAATACACTTATTATTATCCAACATCTCAATCCCCCATAATTATACTATTCTATTATTGCTGGCTCATCAAACTTTTCACCAAATGTATCAACAGTTACTTTCTTCATAACTTGATCTTCGTATGGTTTATCATTGTAATCTGTTTTAGTTGCAACTATCTTATCAGCTACATCCATACCTTCTATAACTTTACCAAATGAAGCGTATTGTCCATCAAGATGTGGAGCATCTGCAACCATAATGAAGAATTGGCTTCCTGCTGAGTCTGGGCTCATAGCTCTTGCCATTGAAAGAACTCCTCTTGTATGTTTTAAATCATTTTTAAATCCATTTCTAGAGAACTCACCCTTTATTGAATATCCAGGTCCTCCAATTCCCATACCTTCTGGGCATCCACCTTGAATCATAAATCCTGGTATTACTCTATGGAATATTAATCCATCATAAAATCCTCTATTTATTAAATCAACAAAGTTCTTTACTGTATTTGGAGCTACTTCTGGATATAATTCAGCTTTTATAACTCCTCCGTTTTCCATTTCGAATGTTACTATTGGGTTTTTCATAAAAAATACCTCTCTTTCATTTTGCTATAACTTATTATTATCATATTTATCTACAGCAATTCAATAATTTAGCATTAAATTGTTGAATTATTTTCAAAAAAATAAGCTTCGATAGTAACGAAGCTTAAAAAAACTGTATTATTAATTGTTATATTAAAATGTTGTTCCTAAAACAACCCTAGAATAATCTGAATAATTCGTCAAATTTTTAACAGAAATATGTTTAAAAACATACTCTCTTCCTAACTTTTCTATTAACTCTGAGAAAAGGCAAGTCAAAAATGATGTTGAAATTCTATCGTATCCTTCAAAATCTAATACTACGCCTGATTCTATATTTTTTCTTATGCTATCCTTTAAAACTATAGCATCTTCGCATGAATAGCTATTTCCTAATAAATTTTTTACCTTAATATCCTTTCTCATGATTAATCCCCCTCTATATTTTAAAATTTTCTGAAAATTCCTTCTTATGTTATTATAATACACCACACTTAATTGATTGTCAATATTTTAACGATATTTTTTTGTGATTTTATATACATCTGCTTTTAGTAATAATATTTAAAGTAAAAAAGAAGCCTTTCGGCCTCTTGCTATAAATTTATTAATTTCCAACTTAAATCTATGAATCTCTCTTCATCTGATGAATTATATACTTCTATCTTTCCTTTTTGATGAGAATCATTTAAGAGATCTTTTTCTGCTAATCTCCTTTTTATTTCTCTTGCAGTACCTAGTCCACCATCAATAATTTCTATATCATTTCCTATTACATTCTTGATTGCCTCGCTAACAAATGGATAATGAGTACATCCTAAAACTATAGAAGAAGTATTACTACTATCATATCCATGAAGTTTTTCTTTTAAATACTCTTCTAATTCTTCTCCCGTAAAATTGCCATTTTCAACGAATTCCATTAATCCCTCACATGGTATTGGAATTATATCAGCTTTATCTTTGTATCTATTTAATAAATATTTAAACTTATCTTGTTTTACTGTCATAGGCGTAGCCATCATTAATATCTTGCCTTTTTTACCCAGTTCTACTGCTGGCTTTATTGCTGGCTCTATACCTACTAATGGTATATCAGGATATACTAATCTTAATTCTGCTACAGCTGCACTAGTTGCAGTATTGCATGCTACAACTATGCCCTTTGCTCCTTTTTCTAATAAAAACTCAACAGTATTAAATGTTAAATCTCTTATTTCCTTTTTTGTCTTTGTCCCATATGGTGCATTTTTTGAGTCTCCGAAATATATATAATTCTCATTAGGCATTATCTTAAGTGCTTCTCTTAATACACTTATTCCTCCTAATCCAGAATCTAAAAAACCTATTGGCATCTCTTTCTTATTCAAGGTATTCTCACTCCAATTTATATAGTCCAAATTTATAATAAAACTTACTACTAAATTATTCAAGCAAATACACTGTATATAACTACAAAATAAAAAATCTAATTCTTTTATTATTTGTTAATATCTATGTGTAATTTTAAATTTGGAATATCACTTATATTACTTATAAATATTCTATACCTTTATAGAAAGTAAATCTACTTACTTTTTTATTATCTATTTAATATTCCATTACATCCATGATGGAATGCTAACTTTTTCTTTTTCAATAATGCTTGAGTTTATCTTTCTACTTCTCTTTTGAGAATTTCTAGTTACTAATTCTTGTGCTTCATTTATACTCTTTGCCTTAAATACTATTGTCCATCCATTTTTATCATATTTCCCAGCACACATAACATATTTATCATCATCTTTATTTACCCCGTTTGTCATGTCATACACAAAGCTATTTAACTCTCCAATATTTTTATAATTAAGTTTAACAAAAATCCCTCTATTACCTTTCATATCGCACCTCCGAACTGTTGTTCTGATGTTATTTTATCAGAACATTCGTTCTTGGTCAATATATATTTCAACATTTTTTTACAAATTTATTACCTTAAATTAACTTTACTTCTTATTTGTTTTTAAAATAATTTTTCTAGAGATAGCTCTAGGTAATAATTTATTTGCATTTACTAATACTTTATTTTTAAATCCAGGAATTATAATAACTTCTCCTTTTTTAAACTTATCATATCCTACTTTAGCTACTATATCTGCATTCATAAGATACTTCTTAGCCTTTTCTGATTTCTTTATACCTGCTTTGCTTTGAAAACTAGTTCTAACAGGCCCTGGGCAAAGACACGATATATTTATTCCATATTCTTTTACCTCTTCATGAATTGCTTCGGTAAGATTTAACACATATGCTTTAGATGCATAATATGTAGCCATTCTTGGTCCTGATGCAAAAGCTGCTGTAGAAGCAACATTTAATATTCCTCCCGATTTCTTTTCAATCATCTTTGGTAAAAAATATTTAGTTAATTTAGTTAACGCTTTTATATTTATATCTATTAACTTCTCTTCCGTTTTCCAATCTATCTCTGCAAATTCTCCAAATGAACCAATCCCTGCATTGTTAACTAAAATATTTATATCTATTTCATTCTTATTAATATATTTTATAAGCTTATCAACTTCATCTTCTCTTGATAAATCTACATCTAACATGATAATTTTATTTTTTTCATTATTTAACTTATCTACTGCCATTTGTAATTTTTCTTTATCTCTAGCTACTAATATCAAATTATAGCCATCTCTTTTAAAAAGCTTTGCTAATTCATACCCTATTCCACTTGATGCTCCTGTAATTAAAACATAATTATTATCCATACTTTTCCTCCAATTCTTATAAAACCATTATATCATCTTATATTAGCAGTAGTATCTACGAAATTAGTCGATATTTTCCCTTATTTTACTCCCATATTATTACATTTTTCTCAATATAAGTTATGTTACTGTATATATTGTAAAGACAATCTATACAATATATACAAAGGGGGATTTTATGAAAGATGCAACAATAATGCTTCGTGTTACAGCCGAGCAGAAATTAGCAATAAAACGTACAGCTAGAAAACTTGGGCTCACTATAACAGAATTTACGCTTCTAAGTCTTATGAAAGCAATTAGTGATACTGAAACTAGCCAAAATTCCGAAGTTACATTAGATTTGCTTAGCTCTAAAGATGATTAAACATATAAATACCATATAATCGCCATATAATAACCATACAAAATTTCAATTAATTATTTTTGAACATAACTTTTTTTATGCAAAAAAGCATACTGGTGTATAACCAACATATAATCACCATACAATTACAATAAAAAAAATTTATAAAAGGATGTGATAGAAATGAGAATAAGTGCTGATATTGGATATAATACTACTAATTTTATAGGCGAAAATATGGAAGGTTCCTTCCTTTCAACAATAAAAGAACAAACTCATGAATTAGAAACTGCTAAATATGTTGTAGAATATAATAATAAAACTTATTTAATAGGAAATACTGATGGTTTTACTAGTACTGAGCAGAGCAGAGAGAAAGATGCTATATTCCACCTTTGCTTATATACTGCTATTGCTGCTTCTATGACTAATACTATAGATAATAATGTTAGATTAATCACTGGTTTACCAGCTCAATTTTTTGCTGAGCAAAAGTTACCTCTAATAAGAGCTCTAAAAGATAGACAAGTTGCTCTTAAAATTAATGGTAAATTTAAAAGTTTTACTATAACTAGTGTTATAGTCTTCCCTCAGTCTGCCGGTTTATTTTTATATGATAAGTCATTAGTAGAAAAGGATACCTTAGTTGTTGATATTGGCGGTGGTACAGTTGATATAACTTATATGAGTCAAGGACAATTTAAAGAAGCTAAAACCTACCCTCTTGGAGTTAACAGTATGTATGATACGTTACTTCAAACACTATCTAAATATGGAATTAACTATTCTAATCGCATGAAAGCGCAAGAACTAATTGATGATCGTTGCATTTATGTAGAAGGGAAAGAAATAGACATATCTAAAGATATAGATAGTATATTAAGCTTTAAAGCTAAAGAAATTATTAACTCTATAAAGCAGTCTTTTCCTGAACAATCCAAATACTCTAGATGGCTTTTTATTGGTGGTGGGTCACTCTTACTTAAAAAATATTTATCTGAATACAAAGTTCTTGATGATGCTCAAATGATAAATGTAAAAACTTATGATATTATAGGACGAACTAAGAATGCATAAGAAAATAAAAACAACTATCACCCTATCTAGCCATATTAAAGAATTTGCCACAGAAGAAGCTAAAAGCTTAGGTTTAGATTTTTCTGCTTATATAACCGTTCTTATTGCAGAAAAGCTCCGTGGTTACAATGTTATAAATACTATGCCTGCTCCTATTTCAACTAACTTAGATACATCTATTAAGGATATACCTGTTGAACCTAAAGAAGAAATTGATGAATTCCAAATCGACGAATTGGACAGGCTGTTATCATTAACAGCAGATGAGTAAAACTCATCTGCTGTTGTGTTTTTTGTATTACTTGTTATTACAATCTATACAATTTATACATTTAATTTGTGTCTTTTTAATATTTCTATATTAACTAAGAAAAAATCCTTAATTTGAGCTAAAACCTCTCTCCTCTTATATTTCTTCATTCTGTCATAAGGTCTTAAATCTGATGGTATCCCATATGCTTTTATTCCAAGCCTTCTTGCAATATATATAGCTCTTGGTAGATGATATCTATTAGTAGATATTATTGCACTATTTATATGAAAAATCTCTTTTGCTCTATACATACTGTCATATGTACAAAGCCCTAATCCATCTAACAAAATTATGTCGCTATCTATCTCTTCATAATTTCTCTTAATCCATCTCTTCATTACTAAAACCTCATTATAAGTTTCATCTTTTTCTTCACCTGTAAGTAAAATAGCTTTACAATCATTATTTAAATACGCTTCTACACCAGTCTTAATTCTATCTGCTAGAAGATCACATGGATTTCCATCTGCTCGCACTCCCGCCCCTAACACGATAACAGCATCACACTTACCTATTACTGAATTTTTATTTAATATATATCTTTTATCGTAACTTTTTATTATTAGTAATATAGTTATAAAACTTAAAGCTGCCAAAATAACAATTATTAAACAACCCCACAATATATATTCCATATATACTCCTAAAAAAATAATATAGTATATTGTATGTTATATTTAATTTTTTTGTATCTTTATTTTACCATGTATAACCTTATTCTATTCTTTCTTATCGCCATCAAAATGACACAAAACAGGTATATTATTAAATACATAAAGTAGTTAAAGCATTATTATTTACCCCTAAAAAACCACCATAAATAAAAAACTAGTACCAAATGTCCCCCAACTATG
Source organism: Clostridium sp. NSJ-145 (assembly GCF_021044725.1). Classification (NCBI taxonomy): domain Bacteria; kingdom Bacillati; phylum Bacillota; class Clostridia; order Eubacteriales; family Clostridiaceae; genus Clostridium; species Clostridium sp. NSJ-145. The sequence continues at coordinate 30,319 of NZ_JAJNOS010000019.1, read as the reverse complement.
GTACTAGTTTTTTTTTGTTATAATTCAATATTCATTTTTACATGTGGTATATTCACTTCATCATACACATCTGAAATCACCTTAAACCCTACACTTTCATATAAGTCCTTAACGTATAATTGTGCAGATAAAACCACTGTGCTTTCATTTAGATTATTTTTTATAAACTCTAAAGAAGCTTCCATCATCTTTTTGGCTACGCCTTTTCTTCTGTGACTTTGGAGTACTAAAACTCTTCCAATGGATATATTGTCATATCCCATTCCCTTAGGAACTATTCTTGAATAAGCTACAACTCTTCCCTCTTCTTTTAACATTACATGATGACATTTCTTATCTTTATCATCAAAATCTTGCTCTGAAGTAATCTCCTGTTCACAAACAAAAACCTCAAACCTAGACTTAGCAATCTCATACATCTCATCAACGGTTAAGTCATTAAAAGATTTTATTTCAAAATCCATATACTCCTCAACTCCTTTCATCTTTTACGAAATCAAACTACCTTATTTGTCCGTTTCCATAAATAATATATTTAATAGTAGTAAGTTCTTTTAATCCCATAGGTCCTCTTGCATGAAGCTTTTGAGTGCTTATTCCTATCTCAGCTCCAAAACCAAACTCTTCACCATCTGTAAATCTAGTTGATGCATTAACATAAACTGCTGCTGAATTTACCCTTTGTAAGAATTTTTGTGAATTTTCATAGCTCTTTGTAACTATAGCTTCAGAATGTCCTGAACTAAAGCTATTTATATGAGTTATAGCTTCGTCTATATCTTTAACAACTTTAACACCTATCTTATAATCTAGATATTCGTTGTACCATTCTTCTTCTGATGCAAGAATTATATCTTTATCATAAGCTATAGCACTTTCATCTCCTCTTACTTCTACTCCGCTAGCTCTTAGCTCTTTTAATATAAATGGCATAAAGTCATCAGCTATCTTTTCATTAACTAATAACTTCTCTGCTGCATTACAAACTGATGGTCTTGAAGTCTTAGCATTTATAACTATATTCTTAGCCATTTCAAAATCACATTCTTCATCAATATATATGTGACAATTTCCTGTTCCTGTTTCTATTACTGGCACAGTTGCATTATTTACTACAGCTTTAATCAGCCCTGCTCCACCTCTTGGAATAAGAACATCTATATAGTCATTTAATCTCATCATTTCAGTAGCTACTTCTCTACTAGTATCTTCTATTAATTGAATACTATTTTCTGGTAAGTCTACAGATTTTAAAGCTTCAATTAGTACCTTTACTATAGCTTTATTAGAATATATAGCTTCTTTACCACCTCTTAATATAACTGCACTTCCCGCTTTAAAACAAAGTCCTGCAGCATCACTAGTTACATTAGGTCTAGCTTCATAGATTATCCCTATTACTCCCATAGCAACTCTTTTTTGACCTATTTGTAGTCCATTTGGTCTAGTCCACATTGATACAACTTCGCCTACTGGATCTGGAAGGCTAGCAACTTGTCTTAATCCATTAGCCATTCCTTCTACTCTTTTTTCATCTAACGATAATCTATCTAACATAGCTTTAGCTGTACCTCTATTCACAGCTTCTTGCAAATCTATTTTATTTGCTTCAATTATAAAGTCTTTGTATTTTACAAGATAATCAGCCATAGCTAATAAACCTTTATTTTTTTCACCTGTAGATAAATTGCCTAATATATTAGAAGCTTCTTTTGCTTTTTGTCCTTTTAAAATTAACTCACTCATAATTCATCCTCCTAATTATTTTTAAGAAATAATGTTCCAATTTCATTGCCATTCATTATATCTAATAGAATAGTTGGTTCATTACCATTTGCTAATATCATATGTACTCCAAATGATGTTGCAGTTTTAGCCGCAGTTAATTTAGTTGCCATTCCACCAGTTCCAAGGCTACTTCCTGCACCTCCAGCACATGCTTCTAGCTCCGGAGTTATACATTCTACAACTTTTATAAGTTTAGAGTTTGGGTTTTTTCTCGGATCTGAATCATAGAATCCATCAATATCAGAAAGAATTATTAAAAGATCTGCTGAAACCAATCCAGCAACTATCGCAGATAAGTTATCATTATCACCAAATCTAACTATATTTTCTATTTCATCTATAGCCACTGTATCATTTTCATTAACTATAGGTATTATTTTATTTTCTATTAAAGTTTCAAATGTATTTACAACGTTCTCTCTTACATGGTCATCTTCTATTACATCTCTTGTAAGGAGCACTTGTCCCACAACGTGACTATACTCTCCAAAAAATTTACTATATATATGCATAAGTTCACATTGTCCTACGGCAGCTGCTGCTTGCTTCTCTTTTATCGTTTTTGGCTTTTCTTTAAGTTTTAGTTTATTAACACCTACTCCAACAGCACCTGATGTTACAAGAATAACTTCTTTTCCACTATTCATTAAATCAGAAATAACCCTTGTTAATTTCTCAATTCTAGTTAGATTTATATTTCCATTATCATAAGTAAGCGTTGATGTTCCTACCTTTACAACTATTCTGTTGCAATTCTTTAGTTCATTTCTATATTCCAAGATTCTCAGCTCCTATACTTTATACTTATCTTTATATTATAATTATTTTCAATTATTTTTACCATAAAAATCAATATTCTATTTATTCTTATTTTTATGCATAAAGACTATTGATTTTTTATATTTTTGCATATAAAATTAGTATTGTTGCATAAATATTAATTTTTACATAAAGGGGGATACAAAATGGACATATCAAATTCTAAATCATTCAGTGAAAATAAATTTAATTTTAAAAACAATATAAAATTTATCATACCTTCATTATTAGGTGTATTATTATTCATGACACCAATTAGCTATAATGGGGATATTACAATACCTGTTGCAATACTATCTAATAAGCTAACAGAATTACTTGGGGGTTCATTACCTTATATAATTGCTGCAACATTAGCTATATCAGGTATAATGACTTTTATAACTTCTGTTTTTAAACCTAAGTTTATTTTAGAAAATAATTTTTTAAAATCATTATTTAGTACAACACCTCTTTGGGCTATTTCAAGAATTGTTGGTAGCATCTTTGGTGTATTAACTTTATTACAAGTAGGTCCTGAGTTCATAATTAGTGATGTATCTGGTGGGTTTGTATTTAATGATTTATTAACTATTCTTTTCTCAATATTCCTTTTTGCAGGATTATTACTACCATTATTACTTAACTTTGGATTATTAGAATTCGTTGGTTCCCTTTTAACTAAGGTTATGAGACCTTTGTTTAAATTACCAGGACGTTCATCAATAGATTGTATCACTTCATGGCTTGGAGATGGTACTTTAGGAATAATATTAACAAGTAAACAATATGAAGATGGATTTTACACTGAAAGAGAAGCAGCTGTAGTTAGTACTACATTCTCTGCTGTATCAATAACATTTAGCTTAATTGTTATTCAAACTATAGGACTTAATGGAATGTTTATACCATTCTACTTAACAGTAACTTTTGCTGGTATAGTAGCTGCAATAATAGTTCCTAGAATACCACCACTTTCAAAGAAAAAAGATATTTATTATAAAGGTAAAAAAGCTGAAAATTCTTCAGAAGATGTTCCTGAAGGACATACATCTTTAAGCTGGGGATATAAATGTGCTATAGAAAAGGCTTCTCAAAATTCAGATGCAAAAAACTTCTTTGTAGAAGGATTTAAAAATATATTAGATATGTGGATGGGAGTTCTTCCAATAGTAATGTGTTTTGCTACAATAGCACTTGTAATTGCTGAATTTACTCCAATATTTAGAATATTAGGATTACCATTTGTACCTGTACTACAATTATTACAAGTACCTGAAGCTGTAGCAGCTTCTCAAACATTAGTTGTTGGATTCGCAGATATGCTATTACCATCAGTTATAGCTTCTACTACAATAACTAATGAAATGACTAAGTTTATAATTGCTTGTGTATCTGTAACACAGCTTATATACATGTCAGAAGTAGGTGGAGTTTTACTTGGTTCAAAAGTTCCTGTAAACTTAAAAGAAATATTAATAATTTTTGTAGAAAGAACTTTAGTAACACTACCTGTTATTGTACTAATAGCAAACTTCCTTTACTAATTAAAAGTAATAAAGAATACTTAATTATAAAATCAGCCCAAGAGGCTGATTTTTTTATAATAAAAAAAGAAACTGCATAAGCAGTTTCCACCTAAATTTTTAATTATTAATTCTTCACTTTTAATTTTCTAAATCTATTATATGATGCCATTATTTCTTGTTTTCTTGGCATAGCAAAGCTTCCGTATCCACCTTTTATCTTATCTATATCTATTAGATTGTTATCTAAAACCTCATAAGCTTTATCTACAGCTTCTTTTAGGTTTAAGCCTTTATTCATTAAATTAATTTCTACGTACTTCATAAATGCACCAATGGTATTTAGTTGCTCTGAATCTACTATTTGCTCTACAGCTCTTAAATCTATATTTTCTTTATTTATAGAAATTCCATCTACTCCTAAAGACTTAGTTTTTACTCCTTTTGGTCCAAACTCTATTGTTCCTTTTTGTAAAATTCTCTTAGTATTTATAGTAACATCAATTTCCTTATTATGATCTACTATTCCTCTGCTTAATGATTTTGCTCTTTCTGTAACTTCAAAAGGCTCATAATTATCCATTTGAATTACTAAATCAGCTATATCAAAAAAGTCTCCACAACTTCCCGCTACAAGTATCGTTGAAATTCCTAATTTATTATAAAGACTTTTAGCTACATCTATATAAGGTGTTATTGGTTCCTTTTCCTTTGCCACTAATTGTTGCATTATACTATCTCTAATCATAAAGTTTGTTGCAGAAGTATCTTCATCTATTAGTAATGTATTAGCCCCTGCTTCAATTCCTTCAACAATATTAGCAGCCTGCGAAGTACTTCCACTAGCATTTTCAGTATCAAAGCTAGTTGTATTCTTTCCATTAGGAAGATTGTTTATAAAAAGACTTATATCTGTCTTACTTATAGCTCTTCCATCTTCTGCTCTTACCTTTAAAGCTGTATCTTCTGTAATTACAAATTCTCTTCCATCACCTTCTATATGGTTATATACTCCTAATTCTAAAGCTCTTAGTAATGTAGATTTACCATGATATCCACCACCTACGATAAGTGTTATTCCTTTAGGTATTCCCATTCCTCTTATAACTCCCTTATTAGGCGTATTAAATTCCACTTCAAGCTCTTTAGGTGATATAAATCTTTTTCCATCTCTTAATGGTCTTGATGATACTCCACTTTCTCTAGGAAGTATTGAATTATTAGCTACAAATGCTACTAATCCTCTATTATTAAGATTTTCTCTAATATATGTTTGGTCTTCAACAAGTTTTACTCTATTTATTAACGCTTTATAATCTATATTATTGTATATAAGTGTATTCTCTACTAAAGTAGGTACTACATTAAATAATATTTTTTCCAACTCCTTAGCTAATACACTTCTTCCTTTTGCAGGGAATCCAACATAAAATCTAACTTCTATTTTACCTTTATCAAATATAACTGAAGTCCTGTCCAAGATTTCTTGAGGACATCTACTAATTTCAATTAATCCACTTTTTCCTGAACCAAATATCTTTTCACCATATTTTCGTATATTTTTACTAAATAATCTAGTTAGAAAATCGCATACTGCTATATTTTTGTATTTTAAATCTAATAAGCTACTAGGAAATTTAGCTACATTATTATCTACTATTATTCTTACTCTTGAAGGTGATGCAAAAGGATCACCTTGAACATGATCTATACTCAAAATAAAGTTTCCAAAATCATATTGTCCTTCTAAATCTTTATATGATTTATATCCTCTGCCATCTATTCTCTGTAATTCTCTTTTTAAATCATTTTGATTTTTCATGCTACTCCCCTTTTACTTCTGAAAAAAATTCATCTATTAATTTTTCACTAGCTCTTCTATACATATTGCTCATATTTACAAATGAACAAAGAAGTAAGAATTTCTTTTCAAAATCACCCTGTAAATCAGATTTGCTTTCTATTAATGCTTCTATCTCTCTTTCTTTATCAGCAACGCCCTTTTTAAATTCTAATACATCATTTTCTGATTCATCTAGAAATGAGCCATATAATTCTCTTAAAGGATAAGATTCATCTTCTGAGAAACTATCAATTATTTTATTTAAGCTTAGCTTTATATCATTAATAGATAAAGCCCCTTTCAAATTGTATATTAATGACATAAGTATTATATGTTCTTTTGTATACTTTTTATTTTTGATAGGTAATAAAAGCTTTCCCTTAGCATAATTATTTATCATCGTCTTAGTTAGAATCTTATCATCTTCAGTTCTTTTTAATGATGATAATTTTCCTTCAAAAAGTTGAATAACTTGATCCATATATAAATCAATTTCAGGGATATCATCCATAGCTATTCCATTTATAAAATCCATATCATTTATTAATTCATTTATATCCATACTTCCTCCTAGTAGTTTTTCAAACTACATGTAATAGTTCATTATATTTTAATAATAATAGTATTTCAAAGATATTTCAAGAAAAAGCCAAATATTCAATAATAAATAAGTAAATTCTGCTAAAATCAACTTTGACTGTAAGTACCATTTGGTCAATAATATAAATATAATATCACATAGTTTTAAAAACTATATTGTATCGTGAGGTGTTTTTATGTATAAAAAATTAAGAGAACCAATTAACTCTATTACTCATTTATCTGGTGCTGTATTTTCATTTATTGCTTTATTCGCAATGTTAGCTAAAGCCTTTGTAACAAATGCTTCTAACATATCTATTGCATCCGTAACTATTTTCGGAATTAGCTTAATACTCTTATATACTGTATCAGGAACTTATCACGGTATAATTTCTTCTGATAAAATAATTAACTTTTTACAAAAATTAGATCATTCAATGATTTTTATATTAATAGCTGGTTCTTATGCTCCATTCTGTTTGATTGCATTAGGTGGAACATTAGGAAGAAATATGTTTTTAGTTATGATTTCAATAGCAATTGCAGGAATAGTATTTAAGCTTTGTTGGTTTAGTGCTCCAAGATGGTTACAAACAGCTCTTTATATAGCAATGGGTTGGAGTGCAATATTTGTTATTAAACCACTATCTGCAGCTTTACCACCTATAAGTATCTTCTTATTAGTACTTGGCGGAGTATTTTATACAATTGGTGGCGTAATCTATGCTACTAAATCACAAAAATTTAAAATAGGTAACTTTGGATTTCACGAAATATTTCATGTATTTATATTATTAGGTAGTTTAACTCACTTTATTTGTGTATTTACGTACTTATTATAAAAATAAACCGAAGTAAGGCAGGTAAAATTATGAATTTATCCTATTCACTTAGAGCTTATGAAGAAGGAATGGCTGATGGAATAAAAGAAGGCCATTTTTCCTTACTAATTAAATTACTAAAGAAAAAATTTAAACACATACCTGAAAAATATATAGATTTATTAACTGATTTAGAAAATGATACAATTATCTCTATTGCATTAAGAATTTTTGAATTTGAAACTTTAGAAGATTTAGATGTATTTCTTTTGGTTAATAAGAAATAGTGGTTGTTTTATTCGACCACTATTTTTTATTATCTTCATCCTTTTATTCCATATATAACCTATAAATTCATTTCATCCATAGCTCTTTTTTTATCGAAAATATATATTAATACACTAAAAGCTATTAAAACTCCTAATAATCTTTTTCTTCATTTTTTGTTAGGAAAATTTTTACAAAGATATTTTTTGTAATTTTCTCACTAATTCACTTGACGAATAATGTATATTTATATGTAAAGTTAAAGACTTTATGTTATAATAGCTGAAGAATAATAAATGAAATGGGGTATGTTTAGTGATTAATGTAATAAACGTAAGTTTAAGATACGGATCTCGTAAACTATTTGAAGATGTAAATATCAAATTTACTCCTGGTAACTGTTACGGTGTTATAGGTGCTAACGGTGCTGGAAAGAGTACATTTTTAAAGATATTATCTGGAGAGGTTGAACCAAATACTGGTGAAGTAATAATTGCTCCAAATACTAGAATGTCTGTTTTAAAACAAGACCATTACCAATATGATGAGTTTCAAGTATTAGAAACAGTTATAATGGGTAACAAAAGATTATATGACATAATGAAAGAAAAAGATGCTTTATACGCTAAGCCAGATTTCTCTGATGAAGATGGAATAAAGGCTGCTGAACTTGAAGGTGAATTTGCTGAGCTTAACGGTTGGGAAGCTGAATCAGAAGCATCATCATTATTACAAGGATTAGGAATAGGAACTGATGCTCACTACAAAACGGTTTCTGAATTAACTGGTGGAGAAAAGGTTAAAGTATTACTTGCTCAAGCTTTATTTGGTAACCCTGGAATATTAATTCTAGATGAGCCTACTAACCACTTAGATATAAAATCAATCAAATGGCTTCAAGATTTCTTAGGTGATTTTGAAGGAACAGTTATAGTTGTATCGCATGATAGACACTTCTTAAACGAAGTATGTACTCATATGGCTGACGTTGACTTTGGTAAGATTAAGTTATATGTTGGTAACTATGACTTCTGGTATGAATCAAGCCAATTAGCTACTCAAATGGCTAAAGACCAAAACAAGAAAAAAGAAGAAAAGATTAAAGAATTACAAGAGTTCATCGCTAGATTCAGTGCTAACGCTTCTAAATCTAAGCAAGCAACATCTCGTAAGAAGTTATTAGATAAGATTACATTAGATGATATCCAACCTTCAAGCAGAAGATATCCTTTCGTTGGATTTAAACCTGAAAGAGAAGTTGGTAACGACATATTAGTAGTTGAAGGATTATCTAAAACTATTGATGGAGTTAAAGTTTTAGATAACGTAAGCTTCAGAGTAAATAAAGAAGATAAAATTGCTTTCATCGGTAACGAAATAGCAATAACTACTTTATTTAAAATAATTAACGGAGAAATGGAACCTGATGCTGGTGCATATAAATGGGGAATAACTATTACAACTGCTTACTTCCCTAAAGATAACTCAGAATTCTTCAACGATTGTACTTTAAGCTTAGTTGATTGGTTAAGACAATTCTCTGAAGAAAAATCTGAAAGTTACATAAGAGGATTCTTAGGAAGAATGTTATTCTCTGGAGAAGAAGCTTTAAAAGAAGCTAACGTATTATCTGGAGGAGAAAAGGTTAGATGTATGCTTTCTAAAATGATGCTTTCTAACGCTAACGTATTAGTTTTAGATGGACCTACTAACCACCTTGACCTTGAATCTATTACAGCTGTAAATAATGGTTTAAAAGACTACAACAGTAACGTACTGTTTGCTTCTCACGACCACCAATTTGTGCAAACTGTAGCTAACAGAATAATTAAAATTGATGATAATGGATCAATCTTCGATAGATCTATGACTTACGACGAATTCTTAGAAAAATTCGGAGAATAATTAAAAGTGGCCAAATGGTCACTTTTTTTATTTAAGTTTATACTCTTTATAAAGCTCCCAAGTATGATTGCTCCACTTATAGATACATATGTTATCAAAATAGCTTTCAAAATAACAAGGTCTCAATTGAACATAATCCCATAGTTCAGTAAATTTTCTTCTTACATTTTTTGATGACACAGTTACATGAAATACTTTATTTTTTCCATCTTTTTTATCAAAATTAATGTAAGGTATACTCTCTAATTCATCTATTAATCTATCATGAACCTCTTTACCCTCCTTAGACATGTTAAGCTTCATATAAACAACCCTATCATCAAAATGATCATATTCATCTATTATTAACGGAGATTTTTTTTCATGACTACAGAAATTTTCTAAAGTTTTTTCTAACAATTCAATACTACCTTCATGCTCAAAAGGTGCTTTTATAGTAAAATGTGCCGGAAGTTTAGAAGATTTAAGTCCTAAATCATTAAAGACATCTTTTCTAAGATTATTATTAAATTCTCCTGCTTCACCCTTTATTATAGCTACTATAACATATGTCTCACTCATAATACTTTCTCCTTCACTAATATTTTTAATAATTATATTTATATAATTTCCTTATTGTAATAATATAAAACTTTATTTAGCATAATAAAAAAAGCGACCCAAAGGCCACTTTTTTTATTAACACTTAAAAATTAGCTAAATAAATTTATAAGAGATTTCTCTTTCATTTACTGCTAATTTTTACTATTAATTTTTAATTAAATTAAGCTGCTTCTTCTACTTTGTGTTCTTGATGGCTTTTTTCAGCTGAAACTTCCCAATGGATTACGAAAGCAAGCACTGCTCTTAACACTATAATAGCACCTAATATCCATATTTCTTCCATTTTAGTTACTAAAACAGTTTTTAGTATCTCTGCACCCATCTTAAATTCTAGAGCTAAAGATAAAGCTTGTCCTAAATCTATTTTTATGTTGTAATGACCTTTTCCTATTAAATTCATTACGTATTCTCCAAAAGCCTTTACCCCAGCTACTAAGATAATAACTACACCTATTAGCTCTAATAAGCTAATAACTACTGGGATAACGCTTTCTAATAAATGATGTAACATAAAAAAATTCCCCCCCCCTATATTATGTAAAATTCCTTTACTATTATAATCCATATATATCATTAAATCTATATAAAGTTAACATAAATATGTTAATATAATAATAAACTTACAAGATTAAAATTTTTTTCTAGGAGAAATTATTATGATAAAAATTTATAATAGAAATACTCAAAAGTACGATGTTGAAAATGTTGCAGGAGGAAATTATATAAAATGGTGTTATGAATCTCCTGTAGGAAAAAGCTTAACAGAACTATTAATAAAGAAAAAACTCTTTTCTAAGATTTATGGAAATTACTGTGATACTAATTTTAGCAAAAAGAAGGTTTCAAGCTTTATTAAAAATTTTGATATAGATATGTCCGTATGTAAAAATAATATAGATGATTTCAAGAACTTTAATGATTTCTTTATTAGAGAATTAAAGGAAGATGCTCGCCCTATAGATAAAGATAAAAGTAAACTTATCTCTCCTGGTGATGGACGTCTAATTGCCTATACTGATATATCTATAAATGATTTAGTTCAAGTAAAAAATATAACTTATAGTTTATCAGAACTTATTCAAGATGATAGTATTGCTAAAGAATACGAAGGTGGAGTTTGCTTAATACTAAGGTTATGTCCTACCGATTATCACAGATTTCATTTTATAGATTGGGGTACTTGTGAAAAAACACACTTTATTCCAGGTAATTATTACTCAGTTAATCCAACTGCATTAGAAAGAGTTTCTAAGCTTTACTGTCAAAACAAGCGTGAATGGTGTGTATTTCATTCTGAAAACTTTGGAGACATTATTCATGTAGAAGTTGGTGCAACTTGTGTTGGGTCAATAATTCAAACTTATAAAGAAAATACTCATATTTCAAAAGGTGAAGAAAAAGGCTATTTTAAGTTTGGAGGCTCAACCACTATACTTTTATTTAAACCTAATACTATAATAGTAGATGAAGATATTCTTACTCAATCATCTTTAGGATTTGAAACAAAAGTAAATATGGGTGAAACTATAGGAAAAAAGTTTAAATAATTTTTTGGTATTTAGAATGGAGGCTTATATATGGGGGATTTAATTTATAGATTACTTTTATTTTTAAATGATAGTCGTGAAGAAACATTAAACTATACCATAGCATTAACTATGATTCGCAATATTAGGGATATACCTAATATGACTATAAATAAACTAGCTGATATGTGTTATACATCACCAGCTGCTATCAGTCGTTTTTGTCGCAAACTAGGTTATTCTAGTCTGTCAGAATTTAAAAAAGCTTTATCTATTTCAATTAATACTAATTTTGATAATAGTTTTTCTAAGCCAAGAGGATTTAAAACTAAGAGAAATAGAGAAGAAATTCTTGAATTAATGCATGATGAAATTTGTAATGAACTTACACTTACTAAAAACTCCTTAGATTTAAAACTTATAGACAGAGTTATTGATTTGATTTATAGAAGTGACCATATTTGTATATTTGGTACTTTATTTTCTCAATTAATGTGTCAACAATTACAAACTAATTTCGCAAGAGTAGGAAAACTAATAAATATAGCTACTGATATCCAAGCTCAAGAAAAGCTTGCAAGCTCATTAACTCCTAATTCTTTAGCTATACTTATTTCTCCAACTGGTAGATTCATAGCTTACCATGAACGTGTATGGAACAACCTTTTGGCTACTGATTGCAAAATTGTTACTATAACAGAAAATAGAGAAAATAAATATAAAGAAGGTTCTGATTACATAATTTATCTAGCCCAATCAGAGTACAATAATCAATACTCGCCAGAAAACCAACATGCTCTTATGATGCTAGTTGAATATCTATTTATAAGATACGCAGATTTATATAGCCACTACTAATGGCATTTAAAAGTTATACTATTAATTATAAATAATTGATAACTTTAATTTCATAAAAAATAAAGCCAGCATATGCTGGCTTTATTCATTAACTTTCACTTTTAATTTTTAACTAAAATTCAGCTCTTTCTACTTTTTCAATTTGCTCTATAACATTCTTGAATTGTGGTAAGTATTTTTTGTGAGCTAATAACATTTCGTTTAATAATTTTCTTCCTTCAGTATCATCAGATACTAATGGGTTAGTTGTCATTGCTAGTAATGCAGTATTGTAATCTCCAGTATATGCAGCTTCTGCAGCTAATCTTTCAAATGCTTTGATTTGAGAAACTAAACCTTGAGCAAAGATTGGAAGATCAGTAACTGTATCAACTGGTACTGGCCCGTCTTTAGTTATCTTACAGCTAATTTCTATAGCTGACTCATCTTCAAACATCTTTAATCTTCCGTTGTTCTTAGTGTTTACAGCTAAAACTGTTCCCTTATCATTATAGATACTTGAAATAACTTCACAAGCAACATCTGAGTAGTGAGCTCCACCTCTCTTAGATAACTCTTCTGGTTTTTCTTGTAACTCAACATTTTTATATAATTCAAATAAGCTCTTTTCAACAGCCATAACAACTTCAGCTCTTGTTTGACCTTTTTTGTATTCTTCTAATTCATGCTCAAGCATATCTCTCTTCTTATAGTAATATCTATGGTATGGACATGGCATTAATCCTGTTGCTTTTATGAAAGCTGGATCCCATCCCATTGCAGCAATATTAGCCATTGATTGAGAGTTATCGCTGTTTAACATTTTTTCCATTACTTCTGCAGTAACATCATTTCCATCAAGGTATACTCTTTGACCATATACCATATGGTTTAATCCAACTTGGTCCATAGTTATTCTTGACTTATCTACTCCTAGTAAATCAGCAGCTCCAAATTCCATTCCTATTGGAACATTACATACCCCTATAACTTTCTTGTGATCACTATATCTTAATAACGCTTCTGTAACTACTCCAGCTGGGTTTGTAAAGTTAATTAACCAAGCATTTGGACATAAGTCTTGCATTTCTTTAGCTATATCTAAAATAACTGGAACTGTTCTTAAAGCTTTGAAAAGCCCACCTGCTCCATTTGTTTCTTGACCTAAAAATCCGTGACTTAGAGGAATTCTTTCGTCCTTAGCTCTAGCTTTTAATAATCCTACTCTTAATTGAGTTGTAACGAAATCAGCATCTTTTAAAGCTTCTTTTCTGTCTAGAGTTAAATGTATTTCCATTGGCACTCCAGCTTTTTCTACCATTCTCTTAGCTAAGGCTCCAACTATTTCTAATTTTTCTTTTCCTTCTTCTATATCTACAAGCCAGTATTCTGCTACTGGTAATTCACTATATCTCTTAATTAATCCTTCTACTAATTCTGGTGTATAGCTTGACCCTCCACCAATTGTAACTATTTTTAAACCTTTTTTACTCATGGTACTTCATCTCCCCTTCACATCTTATGTCTCTATTATAAAGTAATATTTGTATTATTATTTTCATTTTTTGAAAACGAAACCATGGATGTGATAAAAAGCTTTTATTTGTCTATAATTGCTTTTATGTTCTTAATAAATTTATTTTCATCTCCATCAAATATTACTATATGTATTCCCATCTCTTTTGCTCTTATTGAAACTGGTCCTTTACATGGTTCTCTTGTAGCTACAAGAATCTTATATGCATTCTTACCTCCTATTTTATTTGCATATACATTTAACTCATTTAGAGCCATTTCATTATATTTTTCACTATCTTTACAAGATATTACTATAGGCACAGAATCTTTAACAGCTACAACATCAACTTCATTTCTTACAGTTCTATTTTCATTGCTCCAAAGAAATACAACACCATTTCTTGCCTCATCTATTTCTTTTATTTTTTTTATTAAATTATTAGTTGCAATCTCTAACCAAGTTCCACTTTTAAATATAAATCCTTTTATATACTTATTCAAAAATGTTACTTCAATATTTTCATTTTTCTCAGTATATTGTAGTTCATTCATATCTTCTAACTTTTTAAGTATATTATTTAATAATATTTTTTCCTCTTGAGTTAGCAACTTTATATTAATCTCTATTTTGTTTGGAGCTTCTTCAATATGCTTAAATATATTTGTATCATATAATTTTTGTTTATGCTTATTCCAAATATCTAAATGTTTATATATCTGCTCTGATAAATATATTAAATCTTTTTTATTACATAGCTCTGAAGAATCTTCTACTAATTCTCCTCCTGCTGCATTAATAATATCTTTTATATCTAAATCATCAAATTCTTCATATGTTAAATCTATTCCATTATTAAATGTATATATTTTTTTATTTTTGATATCCGTATATATAGCTTTTATATTATTTTTTATACTAAGTTCTAATAAAGCTAATGAATTTATTCTCTTTCCACCTGTAACATTAATTATTAAATCATCACTTCTATTTCTTTTAACTAAATCTGTTAGCTTATCAATTTCTCCTTCTTCAATAATTACATCATTCATTTTTACAGTAGGAAAATTTTTATTATAATAATTTTTTATATTATCAATTAAATCCACCTGATTATTTTGTCTAATAAATATAACTTCATTAACTTTATATCTAGTTGTAGCTAATATATTTCCTTCATTGTGTTCATCTAATTGGTTAATTAATAATCCCACTTGTTTTTACCTACTCTTTCTATATAAATTAGTATTATTAATTTGCCCAAAATAAAAAGCACTTATTTATAAAAATAAATAAGTGCTTGGCAGAGCGTAAAGGAATCGAACCCTTAATGCGCCGTCCGTAGCGGCGTGTTATATCCGTTTAACTAACGCTCCACATTAACAATTCCTATGATATCACAAAGATTAACATTTTTCAAGAATAAATCATTAATTATTCGCTTAGATAAATATCTGAGAATTCTATTTCTAACATTTGTATTTTACTAGATATACTATTATCAATTCCTTCTATATGTTCTTCTAAAATTCTAGGAATAGTAACTATAAACTCTGCACCTTCATTTTCTCTACTATTTATGCTTATATTTCCACCATGAGCCTTTACTAAGTAATTTGTTAAATCTAAGCCTATTCCACTTCCTATATACTCTTTAGCTGATCTATTAGAACATTGATAGAATCTATTAAATATTTTATCCTGTTCTTCCTTGGATATTCCTTTTCCTTTATCTTTTACAGATATATTAATATTTTCACTATCTATATTTAAATATACAAATATTTCAGAATCCATTGGTGAAAATTTTATTGCATTAGATAACAAATTCATAACTATTCTATCTATAGCTTCTGGGTCTGCAGAAACTATACATTCTTCTTTATTAGTATCAAATATTAATTGAATATTTTTCTCTAAAGAATACCTCTCTATGCATTCAACAGTGCCTTCAATCATTGATACAATATCCATATTTCTTTTTTCTAGTTTATAATAATTATTTTCTAACCTACTAGTATCAATTAAATTATTAATCAACTTTAATATTTTATAACTATTTCTTTTTATTATATTCATGTATCTCTTTTCATCTCTAATGTTCCAATCATTGTGCTCAATAAACTGTAAAGCAGAAATAATAACATTTAGATGACTACGCATATCATGAGTTATATTTAAAGTGAAATTTTCTTTTTTTTCATTTTCTTGTTTTAAATAATTAACCTCTTCTTCAAAATCATTTATAATCATTTGTAAATTTTCATCTAAATTATTACCTCTTATTCCCATATTTCCTCCTATATTCCCCAAGTAAACCTTTATTCAAAATTTTACCATATTTCTATTTATAAAACAAGTTTAAATAAAATTTTACTAAAAAACTAATTATTAACTGTAATTTAATGTATAAAGTTAAATTACTTTGTTAATAAAAAAATCCAGCATAACTGGATTTTTTTATTACATATCATTTTTATTTATCTTTATAATATCATCATACACAACAAAATTTATTCCAAATATTAATATTAAACCTCCAATAAACATTGTATATTTACCTATAGGCAATATTAATCCTAATATAGTTGGTAAAGTTATTGAATACATTGCAAGCTTAAATATATTTCCATAAGATAATCTTTGTTTATTTAGTAGCATACTTAATAATCCGGCTAATGACATCATGAATGAGTAGAAAAGCATATCTATAAATTTAATTATAATTATTATTGGTATCATAAAATATTTTAGTACGCTTAACTCTTTTATAAATAAATCTATTACTTGGTTATTAAAATCTATTTTATCTAACCCAAAATCAGCATATTTATAAACAATCTCTTCACTACCATTTTTAATTACAATTCCATCCTTTAAAATTACTGTAGATAAATCCTTATGAACAGTAATATTTCTTAAGCTATCTACTTCATCTACAGTTTTATCCGTATCAACTAATAACACTGTACTTCCCTGCTCTTCTTTATATGGTGATGTTTCAAAATTTAACAATCCATTCTTCATTTCAAAATTTAATTTTCCATCTTGGTATGCTTTATAAATAACCTCTTCTACTACCCCTATTGTACTAACAACTGTTATACCTTGAAATAATCCAAAAATTGTAGCCAGAATAAAAACATATAAGAAAGCTTTTCCTAATGTATCTTTTGCTAAATATATATATCTTTTAGGATTTAAACTCCACTTAAATCTATTTATCATATTTATTTTTTCTTTCATGATTCCTCCACATATGTAAGAATTTATTCTATCTTTAGTATATCATAATTCTCCATGACCTATATGTATAATTTCTGTAAATTTAAAAGTAATTGTTTATTTTTCTCAATATTGGTCAAAAATTACTATATAGCGAATTTAGGAGGGATTTTTATTGGATTTTAAAAAATCTAGAATTACTATATTAAAAATATTAATATCTACTGTATTACTATTTTTATTAACTTTATCGGTGAATTATTATATTAATTATAATTATTCAAAAACTTTAAATACTTTCTATTCAGAATTTAATCAATGTGATTTTAATGATGCAAAAGAAACTTTATCTGATAATAGTTTTGTTTTAAAACTAAAGAAAAAAGCTATGACATCAGAAGTATCTAAATACTTTACTTCTATTATAACTACATTGTGTAATGAATTAAAAAATAATAATATTACTTCTGATCAGGCTGTTACTGTATTTAAAGAAATAAAAAGCTATGATATTCTCGATGAATCTTTAGATAAATTAATCTTAACTTTAGATCAAGACTATGTATTAGAAGATTCTTCACTTTATAAACATTATTTAGATTTAGCATTAGAAAAATATAATGTAGGTCAGTATTCAGAAGCTATAGAAATGTTTTCTAAAATACCTTACTCTCAGCTTGAATATTATAATACAGCACAAGACTATATAGAAAAATGTAAGGACTCTTATAAACAGTCTCTATTTAATGAAGCTGATAAATTATCTGAAGAAGATTATTATACAAAAGCTATAGATTTATTATCAAATGCAGACGAATCAATTGTATCTTCTACTGATAAAGATATACAAAACAAAATATCTTCTATAGAAATAGCTAGAGAGGAATATTTATCTTCACAATATTATATAGATAATGCTCAACCTACTTCTACATCATTATTACAAAATCTAAATTCTGAAACAATAAATACATTAAATATAGAAAGTAATACACCGTATCTTATATATGTAAATTTAAATGATCAAAAAACTTATGTTTATGAAGGTTCTAGTAATAATTGGACCTTAGAAAAAGATTTTCCTTGTTCTAGCGGAATAGAAAGTGAGGCTACACCTAAGGGTGTATATACTATAACAGGACGTGGTGATTGGTTCTACTCTGATGAATATGAACAAGGTGGCAAGTATTGGGTTCAATTCTGGGGTGATTATTTATTTCATTCACTACCTTATGACGAAACTCAAAATACAATAGTTGATTATACTTTAGGAGTTCCTGCATCTCATGGCTGTATCAGATTGGCTGTTGAAGATTCAAAATGGCTATTTGAAAACATGCCTGATGATACAAAAGTAATAATAAACTAATAATTAAGAAAAAATAATTAATGATTAATATAGGAATTATTTAAAACATTTCTATATTAATCATTTTTTTAATTCACTAATATTAGGTAGTTTTATTTTTATTATGCTAAAATAAAATTATATTTTATTTTATAGTAAGGATGAATTTGATGAATATTAATATTCCTAAAAATGTTAAATATATTATAGATACATTTTATCAAAATAATTATGAAGCTTATATGGTTGGTGGCTGCGTTAGAGATAGCCTTTTAGGTCTTTCTCCTAAAGACTATGATATTACAACTTCAGCTGCACCTAATATCACAGAAAATCTATTTTTAAAAACAATTCCTACTGGTATAGAACACGGTACTATTACTGTAGTTATAGAAAAGGAAAACTTCGAAGTAACCACCTATAGAACTGAAGGAAAGTATGTTGATAATAGACGCCCAGAATCTGTTCATTTCGTTTCAAATTTAAAAGAAGATTTGTCTAGAAGAGATTTTACCATAAATGCCTTTGCTTATAATGATAAAGCTGGCTTAGTAGATTATTTTGGTGGTTTAAATGATCTTAATAATAAGATTATTAAAGCTGTTGGTGACCCTAATATAAGATTTCAAGAAGATGCTCTTAGAATGCTTAGAGCTATCAGATTCAGTGCTCAATTAAATTTCACTATAGAGACTAATACGCTAAATGCAATTAAAGGTAATTGTAACTTAATTAAAAATATAAGTATTGAAAGAATTAGAGATGAGCTATGTAAATTACTTATAAGTGATAATCCATCAAAAGGTCTTATTCTTTTAAGAGATACAGGAATTTTAGAATTAGTTTTACCTGAGATAAATTCTTTAGTTCAATATACTCCATTGTGTAATAACCATAATAGAGATGTTTTTGAACATACTTTGAAAGTAATAAATAATACTGAATCTGACCTTCTTCTTAGACTATCAGCTTTATTTCATGATGTTGGTAAGCTTAATACCTTAGTAGCCTTACCAAATGGTCATCACTACTTTCCTGAGCACAACATAGAAAGCGCTAATATGACTAAAGACATATTAAAAAGGTTGAAGTTTGATAATGAAACTATTGATAGAGTATGTGCTATAATTTATGACCATTTAGTTCTAATGCCTAGCTATATGCCTACTGATGGTGAAATTAAAAGATTATTAAATCGAGTTGGTCCAAAAAATATATTTATTTTATTTGAATTACAGAGAGCAGATATAAATTCATTATGGGATCCTGTTCCGTTTTTAACCAAAGTAGATTATATATCAAACAAAACTAAAGAAATACTTGAAAATAAGGAACCTTTAACTATTAAAGATTTAGATATAGATGGTTCAATTTTAATAAAAGAGTTAGATTTAAAACCCGGAAAAGTTTTAGGTGATATTCTTAATTACTTATTAGAAAAAGTACTTGATGATAAAAACTTAAACTCTAAAGATAAACTTATAAACTTATCAAAAAGTTATTTAAATAACTTAAATGACTCACATTAACTTATTTAACCTATTTGTTATGTGAGTCATCTCTACCAACTGATATTGCTGAGTTTATATAATATTTTTAATACTGACATACATGACTTACCTATTTTTTATATAATATATATCTAAATGAGTTTTTCTTTTTTAATTTTTTTATTTTGCATATTATACTCATTAAATTTACGTAAGTCATGTATATCATGTTATAAAGTTAGTAATTTCAATGCTTTTCTTGACTTTCACAAAATAATTAATATAAGTTATGTAAGTCACAGTATTATATATCTATCATCTCTATGAAATGAACCCTCACTATAACCTAACAACTTTATCAATATAAAATAAATAAAGGTAACTTTCCTTTACCTGCTTTCCTGTTACTTTTTCTAAAGCTTCTTTATAATAAGCAAGTTGAGTTCTATATCTATCTATAATATCTTCTTCTTTTCCTTCTTCTACATAATCAGTTTTATAATCTACAAGAACTATTTCATTCTCTTCTTGGAAGAAAAGATCTATAATACCTTGAAGTCTTACCTTTTCATCTTCGTAAATTTTTTTTTCTAAATTTTCTCCTAACTGTAAACTACTTACCTCTGTAAAGAAAGGAAACTCCCTACGAACTAAATTATTATTATTGAAAGCTTTTAATACTCTTTTTCCCAAATCGCTAGTATAGAAGTTATATATCTTTTTAAACCAAATCGTTGATGCCTCTTGTTCTGTAAGAGATTTATCTAATACCATTTCTTCAATTTGTGCTTTTATCTCACTTATAGAGTTAACTCTACTTAAATTCAGTTTTTGCATAACATAATGCATTATAGTTCCTCTTTCAGCTGCACTTAATCCTTTTTCTTCTTGTAAGAATTTTGGCTTAATTAGAGGCTTTTCTTTGAATATTTCTAAAGTTGCTATTCCATCATATTCATAATCACTCATCTTTAAATCTGATACAGATACATTACTTGGAAGCATTGCTCCTTCTTTATACTTATATTTATATCCAAGTCTTCTTTCTATTTCTTTATCTATAGATTTAATATTTTCAGCCTCTTCAATTAAATTTATTTCATTTTGTTCATCTACTACTTCAATTTCCTTGTTAGTAATTAATAAATCTTTATTCCAGAACTTAATCTTCCATTTAGAATAATCAACTCTAACAAGATCCCTTGTTACTCCTGCTACTTCTCTTAATATTTCTCCATCAGCATGCTTACACATAGCTAAGGCAATCCAATCTAAGTATGACTTTCCTTTCAATACTTCTGAAGGTAATATTATTTTTTCATCTAATGATGCTGAAGAAACCCAATTATTAATAGCTTTTTCTAAATCTCTTGTAGCTCCTGTTATTATTAACTTCTCTTTTGCTCTTGTAAATGCTACATAAAGAATTCTCATTTCTTCGGATAATGTTTCAAGTCTAATTCTTTTCTTTATAGCTTCCTTTGCTAATGTAGTATAAGCATTTCTTTTTTCTAAATTTACATAATCAGGTCCAAAGCCTAGCTCTTCATGATAAAGAATAGATGAATTTAAATCCATTAAGTTAAATTGCTTTCCTGTACCTGCACAGAATACTACTGGGAACTCAAGACCTTTACTTTTATGAATACTCATAATTCTAACTACATCTTCATTTTCTCCAAGTACCTTTGCACTTCCCATATCTCCTGAGGATTTTCTTAACTTATTTATAAAGTTTATAAAGTTAAATAATCCTTTAAAGCTTGTGCTTTCAAACTGTTTAGCTCTTTGGAATAAAACCTTTAAGTTTGCCTGTCTTAACTTACCATTAGGCATTGCTCCAACATATCCGTAATAAGCTGTATCCATATATAGATACCATATAAATTCATCTATTGGAGTGTATACTGATTTTTCTCTCCATACATTTAAGTTATCTATAATAGATATACACTTTTCTTTTAACTCTTTATTAGCTTCTATATTTCCTTCTGAAACTTCTTTTATAATTTCATAAAAATATAAATCTTTATTTAATAATCTTAAATCACTTAACTCTTCAGCTGAAAACCCTACTATTGGCGATCTTAATACTGCTATCATAGGGACATCTTGAAGTGGATTATCTATTATCTTTAATAAAGACATTATTGTTCTTATTTCTATAGACTCAAAATAACCACTACCTGTATCTGCATACACTGGTATTCCTTCATTCCCTAGCTCTTCTAAAAATATTTCTGACCAATTTTTCGTAGCTCTAAGTAAGATAACAATATCTTTATACTTTATATTTCTATATTCATTAGTATCTTTATCAAATACTTTAAAAGTTTTTCCATCTTTTTCAGTAAACAACTCTTTTATTCTTTTACTTATAATCTTAGCTTCTAGGGCTATAGAATCAACATCTTCTTCCTCTTCAACCTTTTCCCCATCTTCTCTTTCTTCTATTACCTCAACTTCTTCAACCTTAGCAATTCCTGACTTATCTAATATATGTAGTTCGATTTCTCCACCTACAACAGTATCTAAATCAGTATTTTCCTTATAGCTAGCACCTAAATTTAATGCTTCTTCATCTGTATATTCAAGCTCACCAACTATAGTAGACATAACCATCTTAAATATATAATTTGAGCCGCTAATTACTTCCTCTCTACTACGGAAATTTTTATATAATTGAATCTTTCTATCTCTACCGCCTTCTTCAAGAGGATACCTATTATATTTATCTAAGAATAGTTCTGGTTTAGCTTGCCTAAATCTATATATACTTTGTTTTACATCTCCAACCATAAATACATTAGGTTCATCTAAATTTTTTCTAGAAACTAAATCTATTATGGTCTCTTGAACATTATTAGAATCTTGATATTCATCTACTAAAACCTCATCAAAATACTCTCTAAAATGTTCTGCAACTTGTGAAGGAATTACATTGCCATCTTCATCTTTATCTATTAATATTTTTAAGCATAGGTGCTCTAAATCGTTAAAGTCTAAAAGATTCTTATCTCTCTTCCTTTGAGTAAATCTCTCGCCAAACTCTAATGTTATATTAGCTAAAGTTTTCATACATGGATAAACTCTCTTTATACCTTCTAATGCTTCTTCAGGCGTAAAAGTAAAACTATCCTCTATAAGCTTTGCAAGCTTCTTCTTTATCGAATCTCTTATGCCTTTAACTGTGGCTTGAGCATTTTCATCTGATACTTTATTTTTTCTTACTACTGGAATTCTACCAAAGCTTATTAGTTTAAAAGCTTTATACATTTCTTCTAATCCACCATTTAGAGAAGCATACGCATTATCTAAATAAGATAGCTCTGTAGTAAATGTCTCTATATACGGTTCTAAGCCATCTGTTTCTTTTATTATTTCGATAGCTTTATTCATCATATTTATAAAGCCATTTAACTCTACACCTAAATTACTTCTTAATACATTAATCCACTCGGTTTTATCTAAATCAGCAACTGTCTCTATATTAAATTCTTCTGCCTTTTCACTAAGCCATTTTTCTGGCCAAGGCCCACTCATTGAAAAGCTATATAATCTTAAAATCATATCTTTTAATTTTTCATCATCTCTTGAACCACTATAAGATTCAACTAAAGTTTTAAAATTATCGTCATCATTTTCATATAATTCTTCAAAAAGCTCTTCAATTATTTCATTTTTCATAAGAGTACATTCTGTATCATCTGCAATTCTAAAGCTTGGGTCTAAATCTATAGTATAGAAATAGTTTTTAATTACATCTAAACAAAAGGAATGCATAGTAGTAATATTTGCTCTACTTAAAAGAGTTAATTGTTTTTGAAGACTTTTAGAGTCCGGTCTATCTTCTAATTTTTTAGATATAGCATTTGCTATTCTCTCTCTCATCTCTGCAGCTGCTGCACTTGTAAATGTAACCACTAATAACTTATCTATATCTACTGGATTTTCTTCATTTGTGATTATTTGAATTATTCTTTCTACTAATACAGCTGTTTTTCCTGAACCAGCCGCCGCTGCTACTAACAAGTTACATCTTCTTGTATATATTGCTTCCGACTGTTCTTTAGTCCATTTAGTCTCTCCCATAACTCTACTATTCCTCCTTCTGAACCTTTTCTTCTATTGCTTCCCATACTTCTTCTTTATTCTTCTTAACTATTATTCTATACTTATTATCCTTTATTGAAGTATCAAACTGACATATAGATGAGTAATCACAATAGTCACAATATGTAACCTTTGATGATTTACAAGGTTCTATCTTAACATCTCCACTTAGCATATCTTCACATAGTTCTACCATCTTGTCATTGACATATTTTCTTAATATATCAAACTGCTCTTCAGATATTACAGAACTACTATTTGAAAAGCTTCCATCTTTATTAAACTTAGCAGGAATTATTAATGAATAAGTCTCCATAGTATTATCCATAGCTCTAACTAAATCAGCATCTTTTAAGATTAAGCCATTCATCTTTAGCTTTTTAAGAACTTCATCCTTTATCTCATCCTCTGATAGTGATTTTTTAGACTTTATTATAGGGTCATCTATTCTGAAATAAAGAATTGCTCCTGGCATACACTGCTTACTAAGAATCTTCTTAGAGTTTCTTAATATTGCATCTAAATAAACTAAAAGCTGTATTTGAAGTCCATAATATAATTCACTTAAATCAAAACTCTTTGAGCCAGTCTTATAATCTACTATTCTTATATATGTTTCTCCATCTAGCTCAACTTTGTCAATTCTATCTACTCTACCTTTTAAATAAACACTTTCATTAGATGGTAGCTTTAATTCTATTGGGTCTGAATCTTTAAAATCTCCAAAATCAAATTCATTTTTAAATATTTCAAATTCTCCTCTTCTCATTTGCTCTGAAATAACTGTAACGGATTTAGTTATTGTCTTTTTAAATCTTTCTGAGAAATACATGTATTTTTTATTACTATTTAAAATTGAATTAGATTCATTCTTAAGCTTCGTATCTACTAATTCATTTACTATATCTCTACATTTATCCTTAGATAGTTCAGACCATAGCATATGTTCTTTCTTTATCTTGTTTGTAAACTGATCTAAGATTTCATGCATAAATGAACCTAAGTCAGGTGCTGAAAACTCATAAACCTTTCTATCTTTAGCCTTTAATCCATACTGAACATAATAGCTAAATGGACATTGAGCATATTTCTCTAACCTAGATACACTAAATATAAGCCTTCCGTTATCATTACTATATAATTTTTTGATTTTTTCTCTTGGAATCTTTTCAGCTAAATTTGAGTATTTTAATCCTTTAAAGATGATATCAGCTCTCTTAGCAAAATCATCATTCTTCTCAAACCACTTATATGCTTGTAGCCAATACTCTTCTATTTTTTCCTTTTCACATTCTCTTCTTAAAGCTCCAACAAGTTCATTAAATGTTGGTATTGGTGCTGTTATCTTATAATACTCATCACCATTTAAACCTTCATTATAAAGTTCACTTTCTTCTTTTAGACCTTTAAAAATCTTCTTTATTCTAGGAATAACTATAGATGGTCTTAAGGACTTTCCTTCAAAATCAGCCATAGGGTAAGTTATCATTAAATATTCTGATGCAATAGTTAATGCTGTATAAACCATAAACTGTTCTTCAAAAACTCTACTTCTTGTATCTGAAGCTAACTCTATTCCTAGTTCTCTTAACTCAATTCTATCCCTATCAGACAATATACCTTCATCTTTATTTGTAGAAGGTAATACACCATCATTTACTCCTACAATATATAAAGCCTTTACATCTCTACCTTTTATTCTTGCTATATCACCTATATTAACCTGGTCTAAGGCCATTGGAATTACACCAACTTCTTGCTCTTCAAAGCCAGTTCTAAGGATTCTTGTAAAAGTATTTATATCTAATACTTCATCCCCTAATACTTCAACAGCTTGATCTAAGATATCCATAACTATAGATGGTACTTGTTCATATTCCTTTATCTTATCTTGTAATCCAATACTATTGAAATTTTCAAGCCATTCTTCCATAGTTTCTAAAGCTTTTATATCTAATAAGAATTCATATATAGCTTCACAGTATTTTCTTACTGTAACATCATTTTTTATTTTTTTAGATAAAACCATTATTGGCTCTCTTATTTCCTCCATAATATCAGCCATTTGCTTTTCTTCATCAGACATTTCCTCTGCATTAGCTTCATACAAATCTCTAGTCCACTTAAAGCCCTTTATCCCATTCGCTAATATATAATTTTCTAGTCTATCAATAAGATATTGGTCTAATTTTATAAGGCCACTTTTAACATACTTAAATACACTTTCATAAGACCAATTTGATATTATAACTTCTAAAGCTGATATTATTAAAACAACTAAAGGATTATCTAATATCTCTCTCTTTTTATCTAAGAAAAATGGAATATCATATTCATTTAAAATAACAGTTGCTATTTTCTCATAACTATCTATATCCCTACAAACAACGGCTATGTCTCTATACCTATATCCCTTATCTCTAACAAGTTTAAGTATGTCTTGAGCTACATATTCAATTTCACTGTAATTATTATTTGCTTTATATATTCTTATATCTTTACACTTGCCTGTAAAAGTTCTAAAAGGATAAGAAAAGAAATGTCTTTCAAGATGCTTTAATTCTTCACTATCTTTAAATCTATAAGGAGATTTTTTATTTAAATTTATAGGTTCCATATACGATATATTATTTTCTTTCATACCTTTAAGAATCCTATTTTCAGTATTCTTTATAACATCAAAAATATCTGTATCATCTTCACTAGATAATTCTAAATTATCAGTACATAAAGTTATATTCACTGTTTTACACTTTTTAGCTAACAATAATATTACTTCTAATTGTTGTGGAGTAAATGTTGTAAATTCATCAACCCATATTTCAGCTCCATCATATAAACTACACTCTTTTAATTTATCAGCAAGGATTGTTAATACATCTTCTCCATCAATATATTTTCTATGTAAAGTCTCATTAAAGTTAGTATAAATATCCACTAAATCACTTATCTTCTCTTTTAAATCTTTATCTTCTATACTTTCTTGTTTTTCATGTAAAATTTCCTCGGAAATATTATACTTTTTAAATTCAGTGATTGTTTTAGATACTGTGCTTATAAATCCTTGTTGCTTACTTATTCTATTAAAGTATTTAAGGTCATCACCTTTTTCTTTTAAAAGCTTATAAATAAGCATGTTTTTACCCGAATCACTAACTATCTTATTTGTCCTTCCACCACATTCATCAAAAACTCTATTAGCCATTCTTTTAAAGCTTAAAACCTCAGCTCTAAGTAATGCTCTTTCTCCTATTTCACTTAATAACTTTTTTTCACTTTGAAATGTATACTGCTCTGGAACAAGGAGAATTAACTTATTATCATCATCATTGTCTATCTTTTTTCTTATCTGATCTAAGCAGAACTTACTTTTTCCAGTACCTGCTCTACCAAATATAAATCTAATACTCATAAATAACTCCTTTTAATCTTATATTTTAATACTTTCCTAACCTTCACTAAACTAACCAATTTATATATTTATTTTACTATAAAAAAGAGCAAGGTATAAACCTTGCTCCTTATTATATATAATATTATTTTTCTGTTATTGCTAACGCCGCAGCTCCTAGTACTCCCGCTTGTCCTCCAAGCTTAGCTTTTTCTATTGAACAGTTTTCTGCAAATACACTTAGGCATCTTTCTGCAACTACTTTCTTAACAGTTTCAAGAACTATATCTCCACCGTTAATTACTCCACCACCCATAACAACTTTTTCTGGGTCTAAGTGGCTCATTACATTTCCTACTGTAATTCCTAAGTAATATAAAGCACTGTCTAATATTCTCTTAGCTTCTGCATCTCCTTCAGCAGCCTCTATAAATACTTCCTTAGCTGTAACATTATTATATTTCTTTAAAGAAGTAACTACTTTACTAGCAACAGCTTCCTTTGCTCTCTTTCCTATTGCAGTACCTGAAGCAAAGCTTTCTGCACATCCAACATTTCCACAACCACATCTTGGACCTTCTTTGCTTACAGTCATATGACCTACTTCTAAAGCATTAGCTGTATTTCCTCTATATAATTTTCCATTGATGATTGCTCCACCACCGATTCCAGTACTTACAGTTATATAAACCATATTTTCAGTACCTTTTCCAGCACCAAACATAAACTCTGCTAATGTAGCAACATTTGCATCATTATCTAAATAAGTTGGTAAATCATATCTTTCCTTTAAAACATTAACTATTTCAAAATTTTTAAATGGTAAATTAGATGTTTCAATTATTATCCCTTTTTTAGCATCTAAAGGTCCTGGTGAGCCTATTCCGATAGCTTTTATTAAATCTTTATCTACCCCAGCTATAACAGAATCTATAGTGTTTATAATTCTTCCAGCAACTGCTTCTTCGCCTTCTTCAGCAAGAGTTTCAACTATTTTTTCGTTTATTATATTTCCTTCTAAATCTACTAGAGCTGTGTATATTTTAGTCCCACCTAAATCTACACCTACAACATATTTTTTTTCCATATAATATCCCCTCCACTTAATTTACACTTTAATAATTTTAAGTATACCATTTTAACATTACGTTTACAATTGTTAGTATAATCCTTTAGTAAAATTTATAATAACTTTTTTGGACACAAAAAAAACAGCATCTTATTAGATGCTGCTTGGCGGAGAACAAGAGATTCGAACTCTCGCACCGGTTTAACCCAGCCTACTCCCTTAGCAGGGGAGCCTCTTTAGCCACTTGAGTAATTCTCCACTTTTGGCGGAGAGAGTGGGATTCGAACCCACGGTACGCTCACACGCACGCCGGTTTTCAAGACCGGTGCCTTAAACCAACTCGACCATCTCTCCGTGTTACAAGAATTATTATATCAGCGGTATTTTATACTGTCAACATATTTTTTATATTTTTTTATATTTTTTTTCACATAATTTTTATCATATTGATAACATTAACAATTGTAATGTTAATCTTCAAGATTTTAAACAAAACTAACTTTTATATAACAAGTCTTGTTCTCAATTGATAATTATAATTGAGAATAAACTCTTGTTTTAATAAGGATTTTATATTATTATTTAAATATCAATTGAAATTAATTTATCGGAGGTTTATATGAATACTCGATTTGACGAGGCTAATAAAGTCACTATGCTCTCCATTCTATGGAATGTAATATTAACTATAATAAAAATATTTGCTGGTATTTTAGGTAGATCTAGTTCAATGATTGCTGATGCAATGCATTCAGCATCAGATATAATAAGCTCCATAGGAGTTTTGATAGGAAATAAGATATCAAAAACTCCAAATGATAAAGGTCATAATTATGGTCATGAAAAAGCCGAAACTCTAGTTTCATTTTTGCTTTCAATTTTACTAATATATGTTTCACTTAAAATAGGTTTTAATGGAGTTAAATCATTGTTTCACTTAGATCAAGTTAAAATTCCAACTATTTTACCTCTAATAGTATCAGTTATTTCTATAGCTATAAAAGAATATCAATATAGAATAACTATTAAAGTAGCTAAAAAAATTAACTCACCATCATTGAAAGCCGATGCTTGGCATCATAGATCAGATGCATTATCTTCTATTGCAGCTTTTATAGGAATTGGTGGTTCAATGTTAGGTTTTAAAGCATTAGATCCTATTGCTGCTATAGTAGTTGCACTTTTTGTTGCTAAAGTTGGTTTTGATATATTTAAAGATTCAGCTAATGAGCTTATGGATTGTTCTATAAGTGAGGAAGAAGAATCTAAAATAATTGAAATAGCTAAAGAAACTGATGGAGTTATTCACTTAGGTGAGCTTAAATCTAGAAAGCATGGAGCTATGGCATATTTAGATTTAACTATTTGCGTTGATAAAAATCTAACTGTTTTTGAAGGCCATGAAATAGCTAATAATTTAGAAAAATGTTTACTTGAAAAGATGAATTTTATAAAAGGTATAACTGTTCACGTTGAACCTTGTATAAATTGCAATGATACTATTTGCTTAAAATAATATTAAAATAATAGAAGGGGCTGTATCAAAAAAAAATTGATATTTGCCGATAAAGAAAAGGAAGTTCGAATTTGAACTTCCTTTTTTGCGCATAGTAATAATATGAAAAACTTCACAAAAAATGTGATTCCTATGCAACAAATAGGATTTGCATT
>NZ_JAJNOS010000018.1:0-57331 GCF_021044725.1 Clostridium sp. NSJ-145 | reverse complement strand
AATGCAAATCCTATTTGTTGCATAGGAATCACATTTTTTGTGAAGTTTTTCATATTATTACTATGCGCAAAAAAGGAAGTTCAAATTCGAACTTCCTTTTCTTTATCGGCAAATATCAATTTTTTTTTGATACAGCCCCCTCTATTTCTTTACTAAATCATTTTCTTCTATTTCTTTTTCTTGTACTTTCATATTCTTATTTTTATTTTCTACATTTTCCTTCCATAGTGGTTCTGCTCTCTTAGCCCAAGTAATCCATAATTTATAGTTTTCTTACATAAATCATCCACATCTTCTGGGTCTATAAATTCTGTTGATTTAGCTCCTGAATTTTTAACCATCTCTGCAATTTTAGGTGCATTATCTAATATAGGACAAGGTCTAAACTGATTATTATTGAATGGTTGATTTTTTTGATATTCTCTAAACAAAGGTTGTCCTAGAGCTTCAAGTAAAGACACTTCTTTTATATTAGCATTTGAATAATGACAGAATACACAAGGTTCTACATCTCCATTAGCATTAATATGGCAGTATCTTCTTCCCCCTGCAACACATCCACCAACATATTCTGCATCATGCCAGAAATCCATATTAAATATAGGTTTTGTATTACGCCATGCTCTTATAGTTCTATACAGTTTTTCTCTTTGGTCTGGGGTTGCCATTAATGAAGTATCTGTCTTACATCCTATTGGCATAAATGTAAAATACCAAGAGAAATAAGCACCCTTATCTATCATTAAATCTATAAATTCTTCTGACAATACGCTATCACAGTTTGCAGTTGTAAAACATGTTGAAAAACCAAAAGGTATTCTATTAGATTTCATTAAATCCATAGCTCTCATAATGTCTTTCCATGAACCTTCACCCCTTCTACCATCTGTGGCATCATCAAAGCCCTCAACACTTATTGTTGGTACTAAATTTCCAACTTCTATTAAATCTTCACAGAATTTTTGATCTATTAATGTACCATTTGTAAACAACATAAATACACAATCATTATGTTTTTTTGCTAATTTTAATATATCGTTCTTTCTGACTAATGGTTCTCCACCAGTCATTATATAAAAATATATTCCTAACTCTTTACCGTCTGTAAATAGTTTATCTAATTCATCATAACTCAAATTTAATGATTTATTATAATCAGCGGCCCAACATCCTATACACTTCTTATTACAAGCTGTAGTAGGGTCTACTAATATTGTAAACGGAGTTTCATACCCATACTTTTCCTTACTTTGTGCAACTACTGACCATCCTTTAATTGATGCATTTAATAAAAAGTTTGTAAATACAGTTTCAACTATATGAGAGTCTACATTATTAACTAAATTACACATAAGTCTTGTCCAATTGTTATCTGGGTCTTTTAAGTATTCATCTACCATATCATATTGAGCTGTATATAAATTCTCAGTATCAAATTTCCTAAGCCATGATACAACCTTTGGTAAATTCTTTTCAGGGTCTTTTCTTAAATATCCTAGAACTTGCTTTATAGCTAATTGTTGAATTTTAAATTTTGGACTTATCATAAATACACCTCTCCTTTAAATGATTTGAAAATAATTTAAAATAACTTTTATACCAATACTTAATAAAATAATACCACCACAAATATCAATTTGTTTCTTATATTTATTACCGACGCAGTATCCTACCCACAATCCGTAAGCAACCAACAGCGTAGTTATTATAAATTGAATAATTATAGTCCTTATAAATCTAGTTTGCAATAATCCTAATCCAATTCCTAAAATAAGTGCATCTAAACTTGTTGCTAATGCTAAAGTTACACTACCTTTATACCCAAAAAACTCTTCCCTTCGTTCATCTATATTAGTATTTACGAATGCATTTTTAAAAGACTTAAAAGCTAAGAAAAATAAAATTATTGCTGAAAACCACTGATTCATCGATATTATTTTTTGATTTTCTATATTTAACATCGGGAATATAGCAATAAGCATTCCTATAATTAGCATTAAAGTTTGAATTCCTCCAAATATAATCCCCACTATAGCTGCATTTGATTTTTTCAAATTTCCTTGATTTGACCCCCTACATACAGCTACTGTGAATGAATCAAGTGCTAATCCAATAGCTACTATAATCACCTCAAATAAGCTCATTTTATCTAATTCCCTCCCTTCACTTTCATTATAGATATCAAATTTAGCTTTTTACACATATGATATTTTTTAAATGTATATTAAAACAAACGAAAAGACGACTTTGTAGCCGTACATATACAAATATATAAAATTGTAGTCATAGTCTATACTTTTGAAATCTTTGAATATATTAATTTTAATTACCCTT
Organism: Clostridium sp. NSJ-145; assembly: GCF_021044725.1. NCBI lineage: Bacteria > Bacillati > Bacillota > Clostridia > Eubacteriales > Clostridiaceae > Clostridium > Clostridium sp. NSJ-145. Next base: position 54,997 of record NZ_JAJNOS010000018.1, on the reverse strand, counting down.
CTCCATTCATACAGTTAATCCTCTCATGTATAATGTCATCTAATGAATTAGTAACTAATATCTCATATTGCTTAGTTAAAGTCTTTGCTGATACCTTTAGTCCATCTTCTATCCATCTTTTTATAATAAACGTTAACCCTCTTGAGTAATATTCTGCTATATCATCTAGAGAAAACTGTTCTTCATAACCATTTTTGCTATTACCATATTGATTAAATAACTCTTTGAATATTTTATTTAAATTGCCGCTTATAATTTCCTCAAAAGAATTTTGTCCTGTTACTTTTATTGCTTTAAGATAAAATTCTTTGTTATTTTCAATTCTAGAAAACATATAGTGAATAGCTTCATAAGGCATCTTATTATTTATAAGCATTTCACTGCCTTTAAATATATCCTCATAGCATATTTGCTCCAAAACCTCATATTTGTCAGCAAAATGATTGTAGAATGTTGGCCTAATAAAACCAGCCTCATCAGTAATCATCTTAATAGTTATTTTATCAAAATCATAATTTAATATTAAGTTTTTAAAACTCTCTAATAATGCTTCATGAACATCTTCCTTTTTATTATTCATATGTCACCTTCACCTATATAAAATCTAATTTTATCTTTACTTGAAGTTAAATTATTAAATATTCTTTTCATAGATTTAATTATATTTTGTAATTAATAATTAAATCACCTCCATTTATAATGGAGGTGACTATTTCTTATTAATAAAATATTATTAAATTCAAGTGAATTTTATACTTAAAACACTGTAAATTAACTATTAACTTATATTAAATTTATTTTATAGCAAAAAATATAAATAGAGTGTTGAAATTACTTTCAACACTCTTAAATTAAAGTTTAAACTCTATTTATATAATTATTTTAAGATATATTTAGCAGCTTCTTCACCAGATATTCTTCCGAATACTACAGCAGCACAGTAAGCAGCACTTGAGTTAGCAACTTCACCAGCAGCATATAAACCTTCAATAACTTCATCATTGTTGTTTAATACTTCTGCCTTTTCGTTAGCAGCAACTCCACCTTTAGTCATGTGAACACCAGCTTCGAACTTAACACCATAGTATGGTCCTTTGTCTATCTTATCAGATAAAGCTTTTTCTCTGAATGGATCAGCTATTTCACCATCAACAGCTTTGTTAGCAGTTTCAACAGTCTTAACTAAGTTTTCAGCATTGATTCCTAATTTTTCAGCTAATTCTTCTAAAGTATCAGCTTGTACATGGTATCCTAAAGCATTGTGCTTTTGTAATCTGTATGAATTTTCATATAAATCTTGATCGTAGATGTAGAATGCTCCACCTTCTTGATCTAATACAGCGTTACCTAGAGTTAATCCACCCTTAGTTTCATCTATGAATCTTTCACCGTTCTTGTTAACATATATAGTAGATCCGCCACCAGTTAAGTCTCTTCTACCACTTATGATGTTAGGGAATATTCTTATGTTGTCCATTTTTTCTAACTTAATATCATTTTCTATGAATACTGGAATGAAATCACCAGTAGTACCCATTTGGTTAGAAGTTTCTAATCTTTCTGTTCCTGGAGCGTATTCAGCTAATAATTCTTTATTGTTAGAGAATCCACCTGTTGCCATTATTACAGCATCAGCTTTTATGTCATAGTATCCTTCTTTACATTCAACCTTAACACCAGTAGCTTTTCCGTCTTCTATTATTAAATCAAGACCCTTAGTACCTGTTCTAACATCTATTCCTAATTCATTAACCTTTTCTTCCATCTTAGCTTGGATGTGTTCCCCAGCATAAGCATCAGCTTCAGCCATGTGGCTTCTTCCTGAATAGTTGTAGTTTAAGTTAATTCCCATTTCTTTTAACCATGGTTCAAGTTCATAAGAACCTTGTGCTTGAGCCATTAATCTTTCATCTGTATCCCAAGCTCCACCATCTTTTAAATCAGCTACTAAAGCTTCTGGAGTATCTTCTATACCGTTAGCTTTTTGAGCTTCTGTGTTTATTAAGTCATAGAAGTTCATATCGAACTTACCGTTACCACTTAATATATCTAATTTTTCTATAACTATTACATCTTCAACACCATTTTGTTTAGCTTCTATAGCAGCAGATAAACCAGCAGGTCCTCCCCCTACAACAACTAATTGTGTCTTAACTTCTTCTAAATCTTTCTTTTCAACTTCTGGACCTTGAGTATCGAATGATATTTTATATTCTCCCATTCCAGCTTCTTTCATAGCTTCAGCTACTGCAGCTTTAACACCAAATGATGTGAATGTTGCACCTGATACGCTATCTACTACTGGGCTTTGAGCTTCGATTATTCTTTCTGTTAATATTGGTAAAGCTCTGTCGTATACAACTGAAGTCTCGTGGTTAGATACAACATTAATTCCTGTTATCTTTCCATCTTCAGTAGATAATTCAACTTTGATTTCTCCACCATATCCATGTCCAGCTCCTTGAGTTGTCTTAGCTCCTCCATTAGTTGTTGAGCAACCAGCTAATAATAAAGAAGCCATTGTTACTAAGCAAATAATTTTTTTCATAGTTCCCCCTAAAAAATCACTTTTTCTCTTGTTAAGTTATTATTTTATCAATATAACCTTGCATGAATTATTTTAACATAATTTATAATAAAGTCAATAAAATTTCATTTAGAGTTAAAAAATACTGTGTAAAACGTTATTATTTACATTTTATTACTTTATTGTATTTTTATTCAAATAATTTTTAGATATTTTACATTTCTATAAATTTAATCTGAATTCAGCATACTATTAAATTTTTTTAATTATATTACCCTTTTGTTAATTTATTAATAAATATAACAATTAATTTATATATAAAAAAGGAGCATCCTTTTTTAAGGGCAGCTCCTCGATAATTACTTATTTATTTAATATGTGCTTAGCAGCTTCTTCACCAGATATTCTTCCAAATACTACAGCTGCACTATAAGCTTGGCTTGAACTTGTTACTTCACCAGCAGCATATAAACCTTCAACAACCTCGTTGTCATTGTTTAAAACTTCTGCTTTTTCATTAGCAACAACCCCACCTCTTGTCATATGTATAGCTGATTCTACTTGAACACCATAGTATGGTCCATTTTCATTTATAGTATTAGTAAATGCTTTTTCACGGAATGGATCTTCTATTTTTCCTTCAACAGCTTCATTAAATGTTTTAACAGTTGCTTTTAAGTTTTCAGCATCTATACCTAATTTTTCAGCTAATTCATCTAATGTTTCTGCTTTTGTATGGTATCCTAATTTAGTATGCTTTTGTAGACGATATGTATTATCGTATAAATCTTGGTCATAAATATAGAATACTTTACCATCTGGTTGCTCTTGAATTGCCGTAGCCATTGTCATTTCTCTCTTAGTTTCATCTATGAAACGTTCACCATCTTTATTAACTAAAATAAATCCATCTGGTCCACCAGTTAAATCTCTTCTTGGTATATTAATGAATGGGAATACACGAGTAATATCCATATTATCTAATGCTATATCATTCTTTTCAAACACAGGAATAAAATCACCAGTAGTCCCCATTTGATTTGATGTTTGAAGTGTTTCTGTACCTGGAGCATATTTCGCTAGTAGTTCCTTATTACTAGAGAATCCACCTGTTGCTACTATTACAGCATCAGCTTTTATATCATAAGTTCCTTCTTTAGATTCAGCTTTAACACCAATAGCTTTTCCATCTTCCATTATTAAATCAAGACCTTTAGTTCCTGTTCTAACTTCTATTCCTAATCTATTAATTTCTTCTTCCATTTTTTCTTGAATATGCTCTCCAGCATACGCATCCCATTCTGTCATATGATTACGAGTATCAAAGTTGTAATTTAAATTTATCCCCATATCACGTAACCATGCATCTAATTCATAAGAACCTTCTGCTTGAGCAAGTATACGTTCATCAGTATCCCATGCCTTTTTAGTTTCTTTTAAATATTTAACAAAATCTTCGACTGTATCTTCTATTCCATTAGCTTTTTGAGCTTCTGAATTAATAAGGTCAACAAAGTCTAAGTCAAATTTACCATTACCACTTAATATATCAAGTTTTTCAATTACTATAATATCTTCAACACCATTTTGCTTAGCTTCTATAGCAGCAGATAAACCAGCAGGTCCTCCCCCTACAACAACTAATTGTGTCTTAACTTCTTCTAACTCTTTCTTTTCAACTTCTGGACCTTTAGTATCGAATGATATTTTATATTCTCCCATTCCAGCTTCCTTCATAGCTTCAGCTACTGCAGCTTTAACACCAAATGATGTAAATGTTGCACCTGATACGCTATCTACCTCTGGGCTTTGAGCTTCCACTATTCTTTCTACTAATATTGGCAATGCTCTGTTAAATACAACTGAAGTTTCTTCATTAGATAAAACTTTAATATCTTTTATTTCTTTTCCTTCAGTTACTAACTCTACTTTAATATCTCCTCCATAACCATGTCCAACTCCTTGCGTTGTCTTAGGTCCATTGTTCGTCGAACAACCAGCTAACATTAAAGAAGCCATTGTTACTAAGCAAATTATTTTTTTCATATTTCCCCCTAAAAAACCTTTTTCTTTTGTTAATGTTATTAAATAGTTAAATTATTAACTTTTTATAGAATAATATTAACACATTTTCACACAAAGTCAACAACTTATACACAAATAAAACAGATTTTATTCATTTCAAATTCACATTTTGCATAATTATTCTTATAAATATACTTTTTGGATAATTAATATTTTAACAATCTATTTCGTCATACCCCATTTTTTATCATAATAAAAAAGAGTATGAATTATATTCACACTCCTTCTAATTTAACTAAACTATTTCTTTAAAATTACTTCTCATTCTTTAATGAACACATTTCTCCGCTACTCTACGAAATGCGGACTTAAATTCTAAGTTCAATCTCCTATTTCACTAAGAATTTAATGTCTCCTTGACAAGTAAAGCTACGTTCTCAGCAGTAGGATTCAGCAAATCACTCACTTTGTTCGCTCTTTGGCATCCCTTGCATGGAACGTGCTAATTACTTTTCACCCTTTAATGAACACATTTCTCCGCTACTCTACGAAATGTGGACTTAAATTCTAAGTTCAATCTCCGATTTCACTAAGAATTTAATGTCTTCTTGACAAGTAAAGCTACGTTCTCAATATGAGCTGTATGTGGGAACATATCTACTGGTTGAACCTCTAATGTCTTATAGCCATTTTCATCTAGTATAGCTAAATCTCTAGCTAAAGTACTTGGGTCACAGCTTACATATACTATTCTCTTTGCATCTATATTGCTTATAGCATCTAATAATTTCTTGTCACAGCCTTTTCTTGGTGGATCTACAACTACTACATCAGCCTTTACACCTTTATTTATTAAGTCTGGTATAACTACCTCTGATTCACCAACAAAGAATTCAACATTCTCTACATTATTCTCCTTAGCATTTATCCATGCATTATCTATAGCTTGAGGGATTATTTCTACTCCATAAACCTTCTTAGCTTTCTTTGATAAAAATAAAGTTATAGTTCCTGTTCCACAATAAGCATCAAATACTGTCTCATTACCTGTTAACTTAGCATATTCTAATGCCTTTGAATATAATACTTCTGTTTGAGTAGGATTAACCTGGAAGAATGATAGTGGAGATATATTAAATCTAAATTCTCCTATATAGTCTGATATTGTATCTTCCCCCCAAAGAGTTTTTGATTCAAGACCCAAAATAACATTTGTAGGCTTTGAATTTATATTTTGGATTATGCTCTTTATTCCTGGAACATTATCTTTAATAATATTTACGAACTCATCTTTATAAGGTAATTTATCACCATTAGTGACTATTACAACCATTACTTCATTAGTTGTAAAACCACGTCTTATCATTATATGTCTTAATATTCCATTTTCATCATATTGTCCATCAACATTATATGGTTTTATATTATTTTTAATTATCCACTCTCTAGTTAACTCAACCACTTTATCTGCTAACTCATCTTGAATAAGACAATTTTTCATATCTATAATTTCATGGCTTCTCTCCGCAAAGAAACCTATCTTTAATTCTCCATTAACAAGTCCTATAGGTAATTGAACCTTATTTCTATATCTCCAAGGGTCATTCATCCCAAGTGGATACTTTACTAATTCAGGATTTAATTTTCCTATCTTTTCTATACAGTCTTTAACTCTATTATGCTTAAAGTCTAGTTGTGATTTATATGAACTATGTTGAAGCTTACACCCTCCACATCTCTTATATACATCACATTTCGGATTGCATCTATCATCAGAGGATTCAATTACCTCTATTAATTTTCCATATGCATAATTCTTTTTAGATTTAATTATCTTAACTCTAACTTTTTCACCAACTAAAGCACCTTGTATAAAAACAGGAAAAGTATCATTAATCTTAGCGACTCCTTCTCCTTCATACCCTTGAGATACTATATCTAAAATATATTCTTTATTCTTTTCTACCATCTATAATCTTCTCCTTTTAAATAAAGTGCAAAGCACTTTATTTATGGCAATTTATTTCTTTTAAGCTAACAAACATAACTATTCTATCATATACTAATATGGTTCTCTACTTAATTTGTACTATTCTAAATTTTGGATAAAAAAAATACACCTTACGGTGCATTTTTCGGAATCAGTTGCCACACTGTTACCATTATAATCTCTCCACGAAATTTCAATGATATTAACATTATAGCCTAAAATCGCAACATAAATTGTTAACATTCTGTTAACTTTTTATATTTTTCATATTTTTGATGTATTTTCTTGCATTTTTAATGGTATTCTATTTAAATTTTGAATTTTTTCCTTCATTTTTTTTATATTCCTTATTAATATCCCCATATACCTAACCATTTTGTTAATAAATTATAAAAGAAAATAATCAATAATTCTTTCCACATTTATCTTTCATATACTTAGACGTACCTTTTTTTAATTCTGACATAAAAATATAAAAAAAGAAGCACAGAAATTTCTGTACTTCTTCTTTTATATAAATTATTCTATTACACTTACTTTTAAAAGGTTAGTTGATCCAACTTGACCCATACCAGCAGCTATAACAATTGTATCACCTTTTTTAGCGAATCCATTTTCTACTGCTAATTCTGTAGCTCTTTCTATTCTTTCATCCATAACCTTTTTGTGCTCAGCAACTATTGGGTATACTCCAAAGTTGAACGCTAAACTCTTAGCAACTTTTTCTGTTTCAGTTACAGCAACTACAGCACAGTCTGGTCTGCATTGAGAAATTCTTCTTGCAGTAGCTCCACTCTTAGTTGAGCAAACTATTGAAGCAGCTTGTAATTCATTAGCAGCGTTGCAAGCAGCTCTTGATATAACTCCTGATATAGCAGGAATGTGCTTCTTAGCCTTTGAAACAGCTGTTTCATAGCTTAATTGTCTTTCAGTTTCAACAGCTATCTTAGCCATAGTTTGAACTGATTCTACTGGCCAATCTCCGTTAGCTGATTCTCCTGATAACATTATAGCATCTGTACCATCTAATATTGCGTTAGCAACGTCAGAAACTTCTGCTCTTGTTGGTCTTGGGTTTCTCATCATTGAGTCTAACATTTGAGTTGCAGTAACAACTATTTTTCCAGCATTGTTACATTTTTCGATCATCATCTTTTGAACTGCTGGTAATTTTTCGAATGGTATTTCAACTCCTAGGTCTCCTCTAGCAACCATTATACCGTCTGAAACTTCGATAATTGAATCTATGTTGTCAACACCTTCTTGGTTTTCTATCTTAGAGATTATTAGGATGTGTTCTCCACCATTTTCGTTTAATATCTTTCTAATAGTTTCAACGTCTGATGCTTTTCTTATGAATGATGCAGCAACAGCGTTAACTCCCATTTCACAACCGAATTTTAAGTCAGCTATATCTTTTTCAGTTAAAGCTGGTAACTTAATTGATACTCCTGGAACGTTAACTCCTTTGTGAGTAGCAACAAATCCTGTATTTTGAACAACACAGTGGATTTGATTTCCATCTATTGATTCAACTGTTAATCCAACTAAACCGTCATCTATTAATATAGTATCTCCTGGTTTAACATCATTAGCTAATCCAGCATAAGTTACTGAACATTCTTGAGTGTTACCTATAACATCTCCACCTGCGTGTACAGTGAATTTATCTCCTGCTTTTAATTCAACCTTCTTAGGCTCGAATTTACCAGTTCTGATTTCTGGTCCTTTAGTATCTAACATAACAGCAATTTGCTTATTGTGCTTCTTAGCTAATTCTTTAACTAAGTTAATTCTATCTGCATGCTCTGCGTGATCACCATGTGAAAAGTTGTGTCTTGAAACGTTCATTCCTGCTTCAATTATTTGTGATAATACTTCTGGTTTTTCACTAGTTGGACCTATAGTACATATTATTTTAGTTTTTCTCATGTAAATAACACTCCTTCTTGATTTAGTTTTATATCTATTAACAAAGCTTGTTACTTTGATATTTCCTCTGAAATAGAGAATAATTTATCATCAAATTTTCTACCTAAAGCTAAAGCTTCATCTATATCTTGGTCAAAAATTTGGTTTTCCTTAATTCCGATAACTCTTGAAGTTTTTCCTTCTAATAATACCTCAACAGCTTTTGATCCCATTCTTGAAGCTAACACTCTATCAAATGCAGATGGTGATCCACCTCTTTGAATGTGACCTAATATAGTTGCTCTTGTTTCAATTCCTGTTTGTGCTTCAACATATTTAGCTAAGTCATAAGCCCCGCCAATACCTTCTGCTAATAAAACTAGGTTATGAATTTTTCCAACTTCTTTACCTTGTTTTATTACGTTACATAATTCGTCTTTATCGAATCCTTTTTCTGGAGTTATTGTGTATTCAGCTCCACAAGCAACACCTGCATAAAGAGCTAAATCTCCGCAGTTTCTTCCCATAACTTCTACGATAGAAACTCTTTCGTGAGAACTTGAAGTATCTCTTATCTTATCTACACCTTCTATAACAGTATTTAAAGCTGTATCAAATCCTATTGTGTAATCTGTATAGCTTAAATCATTGTCAATAGTTCCTGGTAGCCCTATAGTCTTAACACCTAGTTTAGATAGTAATTTAGCTCCCATGAAAGAACCATCTCCACCTATAACAACTAAAGCGTCAACACCATTTTTTGCTAATAATTCAGCAGCTTCTTTTCTTACTTCTTCTTGTTTAAATTCTAAACATCTAGCAGTTCTTAATATTGTACCACCTCTATGGATTATGTCTGATACTGATGATCTATCCATTTCAAATAATTCACCATTAATTAATCCTGCATATCCTCTTTGAACTCCAACTACTTCTAGGCCATGATGTAGTGCAGTTCTAACAACAGCTCTTATTGCTGCGTTCATTCCAGGTGCATCTCCACCACTAGTTAAAACAGCTATCTTTTTGATACTCATAAAATATTCCTCCTCGTCACCATGGTGGTCTGTGCATGTCCCACCTAGTTTGAAATATTCCTCTATATTATTATTTTATTATTAACTTTTTATTACCTTTTTTATTTTACTTGCAAATATAAACTAATGCAACTAAAATAACCATCTTGTTTGTAGTTTTTTATCGATAAAATCTTGATTTCACTGTCTATTATACCCTAATGTTGACGAAAATATATACTTTTTTAATATGTATACTCTTATATATGCTCATTATTTAGCTATTTATTTCCATAAATGGAATTTTGTAAACTTTATCATTTTATATGTGTTACACTATTTATGTATTTTATTATTTTTTTGAGGATTTTTATAAAAAATAAAATAAGAGGTTATTATTAACCTCTTATTCTACTATTTTTATATTTTCTTCACCGTATAATTTATATAATTGGTCTAATAAATCATTATTTACTCTTACCCACATTTCTCTAGGCATCCTATAGTTTTTTCTATCATCTGCTGTAAAGATATATAAAGCAGAATCACCCTTATGTTCAGACGTTATTCCTATTAGACTTGGTTTCGTTTCTTTTGCCTTTTTAAGATTATCAACTCTTATAAATACTTTTGTTGAATTTACCTTTTCTAAAGGTTCTATAGTTTCACATATAAGTTTAACAGGTTCATCTTCCTTCATGCTTACTCTACCTTTAATTACAACCATACTATCTGGAGTAATTAAATTTCTTACCTTATCTAAAGTCTTAGGAAACACTATTACTTCTATGCTCCCGCTTAAATCTTCAAGCTTTAAAAACGCCATAATCGAATTACTTCTAGTTACTTTTTGATTCACTTCAGCGATAATCCCACCAAGTATTACCTTATCTTCATCATGAATAGAGTACTCCTCACCATCAACACCTTCTAAATGAGCTTGTTGACATTTATAAATATCATCTATACTTATTGAAGTGTACATTTTTAAGCTTTGAACATATTCATCTAATGGATGCCCTGTCAGATACATACCTGTCATTTCTTTTTCCATAGCTAATAAGTTATTTTTTGAGAATTCATTTATATTTGGGTATTTTACTTCTGGTTCATTTATATTTTCCTCAACTAATCCAAATAAGCTTATTTGTCCATCTATATTTCTCTTTTTCTCATTAGATACACTATCCATTACCTTTTCATATACAGCTAAAAGCTTTGATCTAAATATCTTAAACTCATCAAAGGCCCCAGCCTTTATTAAACTCTCAACAGCTCTCTTATTAATAGCTGATAAATCTATCTTATTTATAAAATCTACTAAAGATTCAAATCTACCTTTAGCACTTCTTGAAGCTACTATACTTTCAACTACATTAAATCCAACATTTTTTATTGCAGCTAATCCAAATCTTATAGTATCACCTTTAACAGTAAATTTTGAATAACTTTCGTTTATTGCAGGAGGAAGTACCTGTATCCCCTGACTTTCTGCAAAATTTATATAATGAGCTACTTTTTCAGCAGTTCCCATAACTGAATTTAACATTGCTGCTATCATTTCAACAGGATAATAATGCATTAGGTATGCAGTTTGATATCCAACAACTGCATATGCTGCTGCATGTGATTTGTTAAAAGCATATGAAGCAAAGTCCATCATTGAGTCAAATATTTTATTTGCAGCCTCTTCTGAGATTCCATTTCTTAAACATCCAGGAACTTCAACATTTCCATTGTCGTCAACTATACCATATATGAAGTTCTTTCTTTCTTGTTCCATAACACTATGCTTCTTCTTTGACATGGCTCTTCTAACCATGTCACTTCTACCAAGAGAGTAACCACCTAAATCTCTTACTATCTGCATTACTTGCTCTTGATACACCATTACTCCATACGTAACATCTAAAATACTTTCCAGCTCTGGTGTCTCATAGTGTACACTATCCTTGTTTCTCTTTCCTTCTATATATCTTGGTATTTCGGCCATTGGACCTGGTCTATATAGCGATATCCCCGCTATGATATCTTCTAAACAGTCTGGCTTCAATTCCTTCATGAAAGATGTCATTCCTGGTGACTCTAGCTGAAACACACCAGCGGTCTTACCTTCCCCAATCATTTTATAAACTTCTTTATCTTCAAAATCTATTTTATCTAAATCTATGTCTATACCTCTATTTTCCTTAATCATCTTAACTGCGTCATTCATAACAGTTAAAGTTCTAAGACCAAGGAAGTCCATCTTTAATAATCCAAGCTCCTCAAGAGTTGTCATATCAAATTGAGTTACTATAGACTCATCATTTTTTTGTAAAGGTACATATTCTACTAATGGTCTTGACGCTATAACAACACCAGCTGCATGAGTAGATGAGTGTCTTGGTAATCCTTCTAAAGTTTTACTAACATCTATTAGATTCCTTACTCTTTCTTCTGTATCATATATCTTCTTTAACTCTGGATTTAAATCAAGAGCCTTCTCAATTGTAATTCCAAGCATTGTAGGAATCATCTTAGCAACTCTATCAACTTCTGAATATGAGTAATTCATTGCTCTTCCTACGTCTCTAATACAAAGCCTTGCAGCCATTGTACCAAATGTAATTATTTGAGATACATTTTTCTCTCCATACTTTTCAACAGTATAATCAATTACTTCCTGTCTTCTTTCGTAACAAAAGTCTGAATCAATATCGGGCATACTAACTCTTTCTGGATTTAAAAATCTTTCAAAAAGTAAGCTATATTTTATCGGATTTATTTTTGTTATTCCTAAAGTATAAGCAACTATTGATCCTGCTGCTGATCCTCTTCCTGGACCTGTTGGAATTCCATTATCATTTGCATACTTTATAAAATCCCAAACTATCAAGAAGTAATCAACATATCCCATTTGATTTATTACTCCAAGCTCATAATTAAGTCTTTCAACATAACTTAAAGCCTCTTCATTAGAGTTACTAAACTCTCTTATCTCATCAAGATTTACTTCTTTCCCTCTAAACTCTTTAAATACATCATATCTATCTATAAGTCCGGCAAAACAAACCTCTTCTAAATAATCAAAATGTGTTTTATATTCTTCTGGTACAGGGAAATTTGGAAGCTTTGATACATGGAACTCATAATCAAAATTACATTGTTCTGCAATTTTAACAGTATTCTCTAATGCTTCTTTCGAATATGAAAATAAATCATACATTTCCTCTTGTGATTTTAAATAGAATTGGTCTGATGGATACCTTCTTCTATTAACATCATCAACGGTTTTTCCTGTTTGAATACACATCAATATGTCATGTGCTTTAGAATCGTCTTTATTTATATAGTGAACGTCATTTGTTGCTACTAAAGGTATTCCTGTCTCTTTAGATAACTTAATATTAATATCGATAACCTTCCTTTGTTCTTGCATTCCATGGTCTTGTATCTCTAAATAAAAATCACCATGGAATATATCTTTATAAAGTAAAGCTACCTCTTTTGCTTTTTCATAGTTATCTTTTAAAATCCAACTTTGTACTTCTCCTCCAAGACATGCACTTAATGCTATAAGCCCTTCACTATGCTGTCTTAAAAAGTCATGGTCAATTCTCGGTTTATAATAAAAACCATCTATTGAAGCTGTAGATACTATATTCATAAGATTTTGATACCCAACTTCATTCTTAACTAATAAAACTAAATGATGCGTACTATTATCTTTATCATTTATCTTTATGTCCTTAGACTTTGCAGCTACATAAACCTCACATCCTAATATAGGCTTTATGCCTTGTGCCTTTGCTTCTTTGTAAAAGGCAACACATCCATACATAACTCCATGGTCAGTAAGTGCTATACTTTCCATCCCAAGCTCTTTAGCTCTTGAGATAATCTTCTTTATCTTAGCAGAACTATCAAGCAAACTATACTCACTATGAAGATGTAAATGACAAAACTTCTTTTCACTCAAGGTATCACCTCACTTTTCCAATGCCATAAGGCGCTTTTCACTTTTAATTATGAAACTACTTCATAGTTTTACTAAATAAAAATAAATTGCTAAATTTAAATCAATTTGAATTCACTCATCAATTCTTAATTATTCATTCTTAACTATATTAGTAGTTTCCTGACCTTACTTCTTCTGCTATTTTTTCTATTTTTCGTAATCTATGGTTAATTCCTGATTTTCCTACTGGTGGATTTAGCATTTCACCTAACTCTTTTAAAGACTCATCAGGATAACTTAATCTTAATTCCGCTACTTCTCTTAAGTTTTTAGGTAATCTTTGAAGTCCTATTGTACTTTGAATTAATTTTATACTTTCTACCTGTCTTACTGCTGCATTAACAGTTTTACTTAAATTAGCAGTCTCACAGTTAACTAGTCTATTTACGTTATTTCTCATTTCCTTCATTATTCTTATATTTTCAAGTTCTAATAATGAAGTATGCGCTCCAACTATGTTTAGAAGGTCAACTATTTGTTCTCCTTCTTTTATATATATAATATGGCTGTTCTTTCTTTGAATAACTTTTGAACTTAAACCAAAAGAGTTTATTAGTTTACATAACTGAATAGCATATTCTTCACTATGAGTAACAAACTCTAAGTGATATGTTTTCTCTGGGTTACTAATACTCCCCCCTCCAATAAATGCTCCTCTTATATACGCTCTCTTAAGTTCTTCTGTTTTAACCATCTCTGGCTCGATAGTATAATCTATAGTCAACACATCATCAACTTCTTTAAATATTCCTGTTTCTTTCAGTAATTCTCTTACGCCCATATCTTCTTCTATAAGAACCATATAAATATTGTTCTTTTTTAAAGAATTACTTTTTTTAACTAGAAGTTTTGAGTGTATATCAAAATAATCTTTTAATATCGTAAATATATGTCTCGCTGATGCTGGATTTTCTGTAGTTATTTTAAAGCTAAGTCCTTTTCCACTAAAACCAATAGTTCCACTTACCTTCATTATTGCTGATATCTCAGCTAAAGCCTCTTCTTTAGATATCTCTATATACCTACATATTTCTCCTTTAACTTTTGATGAAAATGACATACTTCTATTTCTCCTAACTATGTTTAAATATATTTTTTATTATATCATAAACTGACCCAACTGTGTCATAGAAAAACAATAACTATTAAAGGATAAATATAACTTTATTAAGAAAATGTACTTTTACTTTTAAAATAACAGGACTTAAAATAAAAACATGTCATTCAAATAGCTATAACTACTATTTAAATGACATATTTATATATCTACTTCTAATTCTTCATTAAATATTTTTATCTAACAAATAACTATTATACTATATTACTCTCTAGTATTTCTTTTTTCTCTCATTTTTTGAAGCGAATAAACATATTCCAGTATTTTTTCTTTATCCCATTTTAATTCTTTTTCTATTACAGTTTTCATTATTATATCAGCTAAATATTCTGAATCATGTTTAACATATCCTTTAGTTATCTTAACTAAGTTTTCTTCAACTATTTCTACACCTAAGCCTTTAATATTATCTCTATCCAATTCAACTAACTTTGAACCTTCTTTCAAATATCTTTCTTTAATATCATCCGGAATAGTACCATTATTAGCAATTACATAATCAACACATTTCTTGCCACCATAATTTATTAATGTTTTTAAATGATCAGCTGCTGTGAAATCATCTGTTTCTCCTGGTTGAGTCATTATATTTGATATATATATTTTTATTGCATCACTTTCACATATTGTATCAGCTATATCAGTTACTAGCAGATTAGGAATTATACTTGTATAAAGACTTCCTGGGCCCATTATAATAGCGTCAGCTTCCTCTATTGCTTTAAGCGCGTCAACTAAAGGTTTAGCATTTTCAGGATTTATCATAAGCTTTTTTATTTTAGACTTTCTTGCTATAGCCTCATCTGGTATTCTTGACTCTCCATCAATTTCATCACCATTTTCTAATATAGCTACAAGTTTCATATCATCAAGAGTTACCGGTAATACTTTACCTGTAACAGCAAGTACTGAACTCATTCTTTGTACAGCCTCTTCGAAATTATCACTTATCCCAGCCATTGCAGCTAAAAATAAGTTACCAAAGCTTTGCCCTTCAAGACTACCTTCTTTAAATCTGTATTGTAATAATTTCTCCATAATTGGTTCAGTATCTGCTAATGCTAATATACAGTTACGAATATCTCCTGGAGGAAGCATCCCAAAATCTTCTCTTATCTTTCCAGAACCTCCACCATCATCTCCAACAGTTACTATAGCAGTTATATTATTAGTGTAGTTCTTAAGCCCTCTAAGCATAGTCGAAAGACCTGTTCCCCCTCCAACTACTACTATCTTAGGACCACTTACAGAAAGTCTTTCATCATCTATTAAGTCTTCTACATTTTTATCATTAATAGTTATATTTATCTTATCGCTATTGATTAATCTTAATATAGATTTTAATCCTTCAGATATAGATATAACTATAACCACTACTCCCAATAACCCCAAAAATATACATACCATTTTTCTAGTTAAATCATATTCTTTATGAATAAATACTTCTCCTACTCCTAATGCAAGTAGTATAGTTCCGACGAAACCAAGTAATACCCATCTTTTTATTCTAGCTCCTGGTTTCATCAAGTAATCAAGTATCATAATTTTTTATCTCCCTTATGAACATCCTCTTTAATATCTCTATGCTCAACATACACATTATAGTTACTAGCATGTAACTTTTCATATATAGCATTTGCTATAGCTACAGATCTATGTCTTCCCCCTGTACATCCTATCGATACTATAAGCTGACGTTTTCCCTCTTTATTATAATTTGGTATTAAGAACTGTAACATATCTACAGCTTTTTCTAAGAATACCTTAGTTTCTTCCTGTTGTAATACATAATCTTTAACTGGTTCATCATTACCTGAATGAGGTTTTAATTCTGGAATGTAGAATGGATTAGGTATAAATCTTACATCAAATACTAAATCTGAATCTACAGGAATTCCATACTTAAATCCAAAACTTAATACAGTTATTGATAATTGCTTTTGTGGTGCTTCCACATCACCAAAATTCTTAAGCATTTCCTCTCTCAAATCTTTTATTGCGTATTTTGATGTATCTATTATTATATCTGCTTTCTCTTTTACTTCTCTTAATTTTTCTCTTTCTAGCTCTATTCCAGTTATTACTCTTCCTCCTGGAGATAATGGATGACTTCTTCTTTTTTCTTTAAATCTCTTAACAAGAACTTCATCAGAAGTATCTAAAAATAATATTTCATATTTAAATTGTTCCTTAGATAACTCCTTTAAGCTATCAAATAAGTCATCAAAGAATATACCACCACGTATATCTATTACTAAAGCTACTTTGTCAATCTTTCCATCACTTTGCTTACATACTTCAGCAAACTTTGTTATTAACGTTGGCGGAAGATTATCCACACAAAAATATCCCATATCCTCTAAACTATTAGTTGCTTCTGATTTCCCTGCCCCTGATAATCCAGTTACTATAATAAATCTCATCTTTTACCTCCACTTTATATAATTAAAAGTTACTAGTTAAGAATATAAAATCACTTCTTATCTTAAAACTTATTTATTAAAATTTAACTCTCATTAATCCCATCTAAGCTTTTCTTAACTATAATTACCTTACCAATTAAATTATATCACAATATATCCTATAAACAATTTTATATATTAACATCAAAGGCTTTACACAAATACTTTAGTAATTATTTCTATATATCTGATACTAAATTATAAAATAAAAGGCTTATCTTATTAAACAATTATAAGACGAGCCTTTTCTTATATAAAAATTATAAATCTTCACCAATTATTCTTACTTCTGTATGAAGCTCTACTCCAAACTGTTTCTTAACTTCATCTTGTATATGATGTATTAAATCAAGTATATCTTTAGCAGTTGCTCCACCTTTATTTATAACAAATCCTGAATGTTTTTCTGATATAGCTGCTCCACCTATACTATACCCCTTTAATCCAGCATCCTGTATTAGCTTCCCTGCAAAATATCCTTCAGGACGCTTAAATGTACTTCCTGCTGATGGATACTCTAAAGGTTGCTTTGATTCTCTCTTATTAGTTAAATCTGCAACTAAATCCTTAATAGACTTTACTGTACCTTTTTCTAGTTTGAAGACTGCAGATAAAACTACATACCCTTTTTTCATAACTATCGATGATCTATAACCTAAATCTAATTCTTCATTATTTAAAGTAATTATCTCACCATTTTCATTTATAACATCTGCACTTTCTATTACTTGTGACATTTCTCCATTATAAGCACCTGCATTCATAAATACAGCTCCACCTACAGTTCCTGGGATACCACATGCAAATTCAAACCCTGTTAATGAATTTTCAACAGCCTTATCTGAAACCTGCTTTAGCATTGCTCCACACTCTGCTTCAATTCTTTCTCCATCTACAGTTATATTATTAACCTTAGTTAATGACATAACTACACCTCTAAATCCACCATCTTTAACTAATAAATTTGACCCATTTCCTATAACATAAAAAGGTATATTATTTTCCTTACAAATATTAACCGTTCTTATTATTTGCTCCTTATTTCTAGGAGTAACTAGTATATCTGCAGGACCTCCTACCTTAAAATTTACATATTGGCTTAATTTTTCATTTATCTTAACATCTTCATCACTATAAAAACTAGTAAATAAATCCACGTAATTATTATACTTATTCATTATTGGCTCCTTATTTTCGATATTCTCCATAGTTAAATAGTATAAATTAAATACTAATATTTAACAAGTGCTTTCACTTATATTCTATTTATTTCCATTAAAGTGATTATATATACTTTCTGCTGCTTTCTTATCTATTGATGGTGTTTCTAATATTTCCTCAAGTGTAGCTTCTCTTATCTTATCAACACTTCCAAATTTCATAAGTAATGCTCTTCTTCTTTTTTCTCCTACATATGGTATATCATCTAATATTGAATGTAACGTTCTTTTATCTCTTAAGCTTCTATGATAAGTAATTGCAAATCTATGAACTTCATCTTGTATTCTTCTTATCATCTGCATTAAATTTGATGACCTATTAATAATTAATTCTGTATTATTATATACAATTCCTCTAGTTTGGTGTTTATCATCCTTAACAAGTCCACAAACTGGTATATCTATATTAAGCTCCTTTAAAACCTCAAGAGCTACATTTATTTGACCTTTTCCACCATCCATCATTATTAAATCAGGAAATACTGAAAATTTTCCTGC
This sequence comes from Clostridium sp. NSJ-145, assembly GCF_021044725.1. Lineage (NCBI taxonomy): Bacteria > Bacillati > Bacillota > Clostridia > Eubacteriales > Clostridiaceae > Clostridium > Clostridium sp. NSJ-145. The sequence goes on along the minus strand of NZ_JAJNOS010000018.1, from coordinate 36,231 downwards.
TGAAAATTTTATTTTACTTTCTTGTATAGCTTTTATTTCTTCTAATCCGTGAGTAAATCTTCTTGTAAGTATTTCTCTCATGCTATCATAATCATTAGCACCTTTTACTGTCTTTATCTTAAATCTTCTATAATCACTATTTTTAGATCTACCCTCTTCAAAAACTATCATAGTTCCTACAGAATCAACACCTTGAATATTTGATATATCATATGCCTCAATCCTTGTTGGCCAATTTTCTAAATCTAATAGTTGTTGTAATTCCTCTAAAGAAATTCTATTTATTTCTTTTTCTCTAAAATATTTATCCTTAAACTTTTCTAATGTTATCTTAGCATTGTTTTTAACCATCTCTAGCATTTCCTTTTTCATACCCTTTTGCGGCACTTTAACAAATACTTTAGACCCTCTTTTTATAGATAAATATTCTTCTATTAACTCCTCATCTTGTATAGCTGGTACATATATCATCTTTGGAACTTTGGCTGTTCCTGAATAAAACGAAGTTATAAACTCTTGAAGCAATTCTTCAAGACTTTCATTTGCTGTATTTTCAAATATAAAATGTTCTCTTCCTAAAATCTTTCCATCACGTGAAAAAAATACTTGGATACAACTATCCTTCTCATCTTGATCTACATTAATAAAATCTTCATCGCCTTCCATAGTCTTAAAAATCTTTTGTTTTTCAACTATAGCTTCAATAGCTAAAATTTTATCTCTAAAAGATGCTGCTTTTTCAAATTCTAAATTCATAGATGCCTCTTCCATCTGTGATTTTAAATCTTTAACAACTACATTATCTTTCCCACTTAATATATCTATAATGTTATCTATCATCTTTCTATATTCATCTTTTGATATATGTCCTCCACAAGGACCTAAACATTTTTTTATATGATAATTTAAGCAAGGCCTGTACTTTTCACCATTCTCTTTTATTGATAACTTACAAGTTCTTATTGGAAATATCTTATTTATAAGATTTATTGTCTCATATACAGCACTTCCATTAGTATATGGCCCAAAGTACTTACTTCCATCTTTGGCATAATTTCTAGTTACAAAAACCTTAGGAAAATCATCTTGAAGTGTTACTTTAATAAATGGATAGAACTTATCATCTTTCAATAATATATTATATCTAGGACTATATTTCTTAATTAAGTTACATTCTAAAATTAAAGCTTCCATTTCAGAATCAGTTACTATGTACTCAAATTCAGCTATGTTTTTAACCATAACTCTAACCTTTTCAGAATGATTCTTAGAATTCTGAAAATAACTTTTAACTCTATTCTTTAAAACCTTAGCTTTTCCAACATATATAACTTCACCTAAAGAGTTCTTCATCATATAAACACCAGGCTTATCAGGAAGATTCTTTAAATGATACTCAAAATCAAACACTTAACCACCTCACTCCATAGTTAAAAGTTAAAATATAAGAGTTAAGAGTTTAGGATGAAACTGTATTCAGTTTCTAAAATTATGATATCCCCAAACCTTTAACTCTACAAAATTAATTACTAACTTATTAGTTTTTTCTATTACATCTATTAATTTATATCTACTATAACCTATCTTATTAAGAAATAACTCTAAGAGTGTCGAAAAGTTTCTACACCAACGTTTATAACTTTTCACTCTTAACTAGCTTAATATCCTAAAACTGCTTGTCGTACTACTTGGCTAGCTATTACTGCTGCTGATCCTGCACCACTTTCTCCATTTTCAACTATAACTGCTACTGCAATTTGTGGATCATCCATAGGTGCTGCCGCTATAAACCATCCATGTGGCACAGCTTCACTTCCATCTGGTAAATTATAATCTGCTGTACCAGTTTTTCCACCTGCATTTGTTCCTTCAAAAGCTGGCCATCTATATATATTATTATCTACAAGATATTTCATATAATCTTTTACTGTAGCTGCTACATCTGAAGGAATAGCTTGACGTATTTCTGTACTAGCTATATTTCTAACAATATTTCCATTCTTATCAACTATACTATTTACTAACTTTGGCTTCATTAGTACCCCATCATTAGCTACAGTAGCTGTAACTAGTGCCATTTGCATTGGAGTTGATAATACTGATCCTTGACCTATTCCGCTTTGAGCCATATTTCCTTTTTCGTAATCTTCTAATGTCGGAAATTGACTCGCTGTAGCTGTAAATCCTTCTCCTCTAATTACAGAGTTAAATCCAAAGCTCTCTGCTGTATCTTTTAACTTTTCATTTCCTAATTCCATAGCCAATGTACCAAATACAACATTACTTGAAACCCTATAAGCTCTTCTTAAATCTATAATTCCGTGAACTTCATAAGCAAAGTTATTAAGCTCTGTCCCATCGTCAAATGTTATTTTACCTTCATCATCAAATTGTCTTTCAGCAATTCCTGGAATATTCTCTAAAGCACTTGATAAAGTTACTGTTTTAAATACTGACCCTGGAGGATATATCCCATCTATAGCCCTATTTATAAGAGGAGTATCATCTGCACTTCCTGAATTTGCCTTATCTATCTCTGCATCTAAATCATTTGGATTAAATGTTGGTTTAGACACCATAGCTAAAATCTCTCCTGTTTTAGGATTTATAGCTACTACTGCCCCTTTATTATCTCCTAATGCATCATAAGCAACTTGTTGAAGTGTAGTATCTAAAGTTGTTATTATTCCATTTCCCTCTTTAGTATCTGATTTCCCAACTAGCATTCCAAAATTCATATCATCAATAAATGTCTTAAAGTTTTCTTTAAAATTAAAGCTACCTGTATTAGCCTTATCTTCTTTTAAGTTTCTTATAAAATCTCTTGGATGAACAGTATCTAAAAAATCATTTATTCCATTTCTAAATGTACTATAGTTACTTAGCTCACCATCATAAGTTTCCTCTAATCCACTTAAGCCATATGTTTGATCTATATATCCTAATGGATGAACAAATAAATTTCCATATAGATAATTTCTTTGTTGAGATGTTTCATCTATTCTTTCACTTGTAGCTAAAGCTGTTCCATTTCTATCGTAAATAGTCCCTCTTAATATTTCATTTCTTTTTGCCCATAATCTCACATTCCCAGAATCATTCGCTATATTAGGACCTTTAAACACCTGAAAATATGCTATATAAGATATTAGTGCAATAAAACAAAATAAAAAGATAGTCATAACATGTCTTACACTTTTCCCTAAATCATTCATCCTTTATGCCTCCTCAGAAATCTTTTGCAATATTCCTAATGCAAAGAATGTAGTTAAAATCGAAGAACCACCGTAACTTATAATTGGTAAAGTTATACCTGTAAGTGGTATTACAGTAAATATTCCACCTATAATTACTAGTGTCTGACATGCTATCATTGTACTAAACCCTACTGCTATTAATTGTGAAAATTTATCATTAGTGACGAAAGCAGCTCTTATTCCTCTATAGAATAATAAAAAATAAACTATCATAATTCCTATAGCGAATATAATTCCAAATTCCTCACATATAACTGCATAAATAAAATCTGAATCATTAACAGGTATATACTCTGGATATCCCTGCCCCAATCCTGATCCAAATAATCCGCCAGATGCAATTCCATACAATCCTTGAACTATCTGCATTCCCTCATCATATCTATAAGCCCACGGATCTAACCATACCTTAACTCTTCTTTTGACATGAGCAAATAAAAAGTATGCTGCAGTTGCTCCTACTGCTGATAATCCCAAGCAAGTAAAAACATATTTCTTTTTAGCTGTTGCAACATATAACATGGTTACAGAAATACCAAAGAAAATTAATGCCGAACCTAAATCTGCTTGTAAAACCATACATGCTAAAGAAAACATAGTTACTAAGGCAGGCTCTAATAAACTTTTAAAATCCTCTTTAAAAGTTTCTTTATTTTCATATGTTGCTAAAGAAGATGCTAAATATAATACTAATGCAATCTTACCAAACTCTGATGGTTGAAACATAAATGGCCCTATTTCTATCCAGTTTTTAGCTCCACCTACTGTTGTTCCAAATATCAATGCTAAAGGCATAAGTATTAAAGTAATAATCATATATATCTTTTTATATTTAGCAAAACTTCTTAAATCTGGTAATATAGCTACTATCAATATGTAACCAACCATTCCCAATGTAACCCACACTAACTGCTTTATTGCCAATATCTTATCTAATCTATACAAGGTAGCTATTCCTATTACAGCTAATATACTTGCAAAAATAAGGATGAATTTATCCCCATCGGGATAAAATCTCCTTATTACAAAATGAGAATATCCTATTAATACACATAAAATAACTCCCATAATTATTGCAAATTTATCATAAGGTTGTTCTAAAAAACCTAGATTGACAAAAAGCAGCAAGCATAATAAGTATATTAGTTTTAATAGTCTTTTTTCTTTTTTCAATACCTTCATCTACTTCACCTCTAAAGCTTATCTGCTCTTAGTACTGTAAAAATAGCACTTCCTATTTTTATTTCATCTCCAGTTGTAAGTTTTATTTTTCCTTCAACTTTTTCATCATTTACATATATACCGTTGGTACTATTTAAGTCTTCAATATATAATGTATTATTTTTTGCATATACTCTTGCATGATGTCCTGATACAAATGGTTCAGATAATATAATAGCATTATCATCCATTCTACCTATTGTAACATCACCTCTTATTAACATTACTGATTCCTCTTCAAGGTCCTCATTTCCACCAGCTTTTGTAATTTCAAGACCATATTTATTTAAATTAGGATTTGTATTCTTCTTTCCTCCTGTCTTAACATCCTTGTACATTATTTTTAATGCATAATATATTATTAAGTATAGGATTATGATAAATACTATTCCTGATGCAAATGTAATCAGCCTACTTATATTCATTACTCCACCTCATATTTTTCTTATATTTACCATTATATATTAAATCTTATCTATAAAAATAACAAGATATAGCACGCTATCTTAATATCTTTTTAAGATATTTTCCAGTATAAGACTTATCAACCTTCGCTACTTCCTCAGGGGTACCTGTGGCAATTATCGTTCCACCTTTATCTCCACCTTCTGGTCCAAGGTCTATTATATGATCTGCACATTTGATCATATCTAAGTTATGTTCAATAACAACTACAGTATTTCCTGCATCAACTAGTCTTTGTAATATCTCAACTAATCTATTTACGTCATCTACGTGAAGTCCTGTAGTAGGTTCATCTAATATATATAAAGTCTTTCCTGTACTTCTTTTAGACAGTTCAAATGCTAGCTTAATTCTTTGGGCTTCACCACCTGATAATTGTGTTGATGGTTGACCTAATCTTATATATCCTAAACCTACATCATATAAAGTTTGAATTCTATTTTTAATTCTAGGTATATTTTCAAAGAACTCTAAAGCCTCTTCAACTGTCATATTTAATATATCATCTATATTTTTACCTTTATATTTTACTTCTAAAGTCTCTCTATTGTATCTCTTTCCTTTACAAACCTCGCAAGGTACATATACATCAGAAAGGAATTGCATTTCAATTTTAATAATTCCGTCTCCTGTACAAGCTTCACATCTTCCACCTTTAACATTAAAGCTAAATCTTCCTGGTTTATATCCTCTCATCTTTGCTTCTGTTGTTTGTGAGAATAATTCTCTTATTATATCAAAGGTTCCTGTGTATGTTGCTGGGTTTGATCTAGGTGTTCTTCCTATAGGACTTTGGTCGATATCTATAATCTTATCTATATTTTCAAATCCTGTTATTTCTTTATATTGACCAACTGGATTTTTACTCTTATTTATTATTTTATTTAATCCCTTATATAATATCTCATTTACTAAAGTACTCTTTCCAGATCCTGATACCCCAGTAATCATAGTTAAAACTCCAAGAGGAATTTTAATAGATACATTTTTCAAGTTATTTTCCTTTGCTCCAGTTACAGTTATAAAGTTACCATTACCTTCTCTTCTTACTTCTGGAACCTTAACTTCCTTTACCCCAGTTAAATATTGACCAGTTATAGATTCTTTACAGTTTTTAATTACATCAACAGGTCCTGCTGCTATAATTTCTCCACCATGTTCTCCTGCTCTAGGTCCAATATCAACTATAAAATCTGCTTCTCTTATAGTATCTTCATCATGTTCAACTACTATAACAGTGTTACCTACATCTCTTAAATTTTTAAGAGTTTCAATAAGTCTATCATTATCCCTTTGATGAAGTCCTATACTTGGTTCATCTAAAATATATAAAACTCCCATAAGAGCTGACCCAATTTGAGTTGCTAGTCTTATTCTTTGAGACTCTCCTCCTGATAAAGTTCCAGAACTTCTAGCCAAACTTAAATAGTCTAATCCTACGTTTAATAAGAAATTCAGTCTACTTTTTATTTCTTTTAATACTTGTTCTGATATTATCTTTTCTTTATCTGATAATTGTACCTTATTTATAAATTCAAGTTCTTCTTTTATTGACATTGTTGTGAATTCATAAATATTCTTATCCCCAATAGTAACAGCTAATGCTTCATTATTTAATCTAGCTCCTTTACACTTTGGACACTTATTATTGCTCATATACTGCTCTATTTCGCCTTTAATAACATCTGAGTTAGTTTCTCTATATCTTCTTTCTAATGCATTTAATTCACCTTCATATGAATAAAGATACTTAGATTTCACTCCATCCTTAACATACTCTACTGTTAGCCTCTTCCCATTAGTTCCATAAAGAATTAAATCTAAATCCTTTTTGCTTAACTCCTTTACAGGCTTATTTAAATCTAAATCATATTCCTTAGCTAACGCCTTTAATATAGCAAATGTCCAAGAATCTTCCTTAAGTCTTCCTTCTCCCCAAGTTGCTATAGCCCCTTCCATAATACTTAATTCTTTATTAGGTATTACTAAATCTGGATTAAGCTCTATCAAAGTTCCTAATCCATCACATCTATCACACTTTCCAAATGGTGTATTAAAAGAAAATAATCTTGGTTCTAGTTCATTGATACTTATACCACAATCAGGACAAGCAAAGTTTTCACTAAATAAAATGTCTTTTCCACCAATAATATTTATAACAACTAACCCATCAGCTAATTTAAAAGCTGCTTCTATAGAATCTGTTAGCCTTCCTTCAATTCCTTCTTTAATAATAATTCTATCGACAACTGCATCAATATTATGTTTCTTATTCTTTTCTAGTTTTATTTCATCTTCTGCTAGCTCATATATTTCACCATCAACTCTAGCTCTAATATATCCATTCTTTTTAATATTCTCTAATAGTTTTTCATGAGCACCTTTTTTTCCCCTGATTATAGGAGCTAAAACTTGAATTTTAGTTTTATCCCCAAGCTCCATTACCTTATCAACAATTTGATCCACTGATTGTTGGGATATTTGCTTTCCGCACTTAGGACAGTGAGGAATTCCTACCCTTGCATATAATAACCTTAAATAATCATAAATTTCTGTTATAGTACCAACAGTAGATCTTGGATTTTTACTTGTTGTCTTTTGATCTATTGAAATTGCTGGAGATAATCCTTCTATATAATCAACATCTGGTTTATTCATTTGCCCTAAGAATTGTCTTGCATATGCAGATAGTGATTCTACGTATCTTCTTTGACCTTCTGCATATAAAGTATCAAATGCTAATGAAGATTTTCCTGAACCAGATAATCCAGTAAACACTATTAATTTATCTCTTGGTATCTCTAATGAAACATTTTTCAAATTATGTACTCTTGCACCCTTTACAATGATTTTATCTTTCATAAACTACTCCAATCTTTCAGTATTAACCTCGTATATTACTTATTTTTCACATAATTTCCGACCTTTAACCCCGAACTTGTGTTTGTATATTATTGTAGATATTTCCACGGAAATTGTCAATTGTTATTTCTTTAGTTTCTCTATCATATCTCTAAGCTCTGCGGCTCTTTCAAATTGAAGGTTTTTAGCTGCATCCATCATTTCATCTGTATATTGCTTAATTAACTTCTTCTTATCCTTAGCTGATAATTCAACCTTTTCATCAACATTATAATCTGAAGATTCCTCTGCTACCTTAGTTGCTTCTATTACATCTCTAACAGCCTTAATAATTGTCTTTGGAACAATTCCGTGCTCCTCATTATATTTATTTTGAATTTCTCTTCTTCTATTAGTTTCCTTTATAGCTCTATCCATAGAACCAGTGATTCTATCAGCATACATTATTACTTTACTTTCAGAATTTCTTGCAGCTCTACCTATAGTTTGTATCATTGATGTTTCCGAACGTAAAAATCCTTCCTTATCAGCATCTAATATTGCTACTAAAGCTACTTCTGGAATATCTAGACCTTCTCTTAAAAGGTTTATTCCTACCAGAACATCAAATTCTCCTAATCTTAAACTTCTAATTATCTTCATTCTTTCTATAGTCTCTATATCAGAATGCATATAAGTTGTTTTCACTCCTAGTTCAGTTAAATATTTAGTCAAATCTTCAGCCATTCTCTTCGTAAGTGTAGTTACAAGTGTTCTAAATCCTCTTTCAGAAGTTTTAATAATCTCTGCATAAAGGTCATCTATTTGTCCTGTAACAGGTCTTATTTCTACTACTGGGTCTAATAATCCTGTAGGCCTTATTATTTGCTCAGCAATATTAGTTGAATGATCTAACTCATATTGAGCTGGTGTTGCAGATACAAATACTACTTGATTTAGTTTCTTCTCAAACTCTTGGAATTTTAAAGGTCTATTATCATAAGCACATGGAAGTCTAAATCCATACTCTACTAATGAGTCCTTTCTTGATCTATCACCGGCATACATAGCTCTAACTTGTGGTAATGTAACATGGCTTTCATCTATAAACATTAAAAAATCGTCTGGGAAGAAGTCTAAAAGAGTCTTCGGTGCTGTTCCTGGGTCTCTTCCATCCAGTATTCTCGAATAATTTTCTATTCCACTACAATATCCCATCTCTTTAATCATTTCTAGGTCAAAGTTTGTTCTTTGTCTTAATCTTTGTGCTTCTAATAACTTATCTTGAGATGTAAGTTCCTTAAGCCTTACTTCTAATTCATCTTCAATTTTATGTATAGCTTTATCAATAGTTTCTTGTGAAGCAGCAAAGTGAGATGCAGGGAATATAGCTATATGATCTCTTTCACCTAATATCTTACCTGTTAAGATATCAAACTCTCTAATTCTTTCAATCTCATCTCCAAAAAACTCTACTCTAATTCCTTTTGTAGATGATGATGCCGGTACAATATCTAAAGAATCTCCTCTTACTCTAAAAGTACCTCTAGAGAAATCTATATCATTACGTTCATATTGTATTTCTATTAGCTTTCTAATAATTTCATCTCTTTCTTTTTCCATTCCAACTCTAAGTGATATTGTAAGCTTTTTATATTCATCAGGATTACCTAATCCATAAATACAAGATACTGAAGCTACTATTATTACATCTCTTCTTTCAAACAGTGCTGATGTAGCCGAGTGTCTAAGCTTATCTATTTCATCATTAATAGAAGCATCCTTTTCAATAAATGTATCTGTTTGAGGAACATATGCTTCTGGTTGATAATAATCATAATAAGAAACAAAGTACTCTACTATATTGTTTGGGAAAAACTCCTTAAATTCTGAACATAATTGAGCTGCTAAAGTTTTATTATGAGCTAAAACAATAGTAGGCTTTTGTACCTTTTCAATTATATTTGCCATAGTATAGGTTTTCCCTGATCCAGTAACTCCTAATAATGTCTGAAACTTTTCTCCACTCTCTATACCATTAGCTAGACTTTCAATAGCCTTAGGTTGATCCCCCATAGGCTTAAACTTAGAATGTATCTTAAATTCTCCCATTACTTCAACTCCAAACTTTTCATAATCTAATATACTAATTTTACTTTTAATTTTTACCATATTCAAATGTTTTATAAGTGAGCCCCCAAATTTCATATTTGGTTGGGCGAACTTACACATTCGAACGCATGTGAGAGGGTATTTCATTTAACCTTCAGAAATTTCATATTTGGTTGCTCGAACTTACTCATAGAAATTCATATGAGTAGTAATCTTACTTTTTTAAATTTAAATATTTAGTCTGATTCTTCGAATTTAACTGAAAGTCCAAATATCCGATTTATAAACTTCAAGTTACACTGTAAATGTATATCTACAACGCCTTCCATTAAAATTAAAATTAATATTAAAATAAAAGAAACTGCACAAAGCAGTTTCCACATTAATTCTTAACTTTTCATATTTAGTTTTTAACAAAATTTACTTCTTTTCTCTAAGTTCTTCTAATACTTTCTTTAAATCATCCGCTCCTACACCTAGTATATCCTCTTGTTTTACCATTTTAGGAACTAATAATATCCCTAACCTTTTGTTTCTAGGTTGTACCAAATATTCAACAACGTTACCTGCATCTTTTTTTATTCTTATCTTTAATTTAAAAATACTATCTTTTGCTAGTTTAAAAATATCTGTTTCTGACTTAACCACTTCATCATTAATAGCTAGAATCTTATCTCCTCTTCGTATGCCAGCTTCAAATGCTGGAGAACTTGGAGCTACTTCTAAAACAGAAATTCCTTCTTCATCACTAACATATATATATTCACCTTTTGCTTCAATTCTTCTTTGATATCTTAAGATACCTTCATAAGCAAGTGGTACATATATTATTGTTAATATTTGTCCTACTATTCCAAAACCACTTATCTGAGCTACACATATTACTGAAATGCCATAAAGTAAAGCTATTGCTCCAGAACTTAATGATTTTTCCTTCTTTTTCTTCGTAAATGTAACAGCATTGTATCCTATAACTCCATAGAAAGGTATTGTAGCTATCATCGCTGTTGTTAAAATACTTAATATATTTGTATGATTAATAATTGGCCACCAATTTGGTGCTGTCATTGTTGTTCCTGATGATATTTGATTATTAAAAATCATAAAAATAGCTATAGGCAATGCCCAATATCTATTTAATGAAAATCCACCTATTATCTTTCCTTCTTTACTTGTAAATACAGGAATTGCACCTCTACTTCCATCAATTATTATTAATATACCTTGAATAATATATATAACTCCTACAAAAGTCATAAGAGATAATATATCAACACTAATAAATGATTTCTGATTTATTAAGCTAGCTAAAATATTAAACACTAAACTTAATATAGCTAATATAGCACTAGAGTATGCAAACTCAACAAATTTAGGTTTGTAAAATAACATTAGTATAGAAATCATAAACACAAACTCTATACCTGAGTTTTCATAAAAAGTTACTCCTAATAAACTTAATATTAAACTACCTAGCGCACCTGCAATTATACCTAATACAATTTGAGATAATGTAAGTTCTAGGGGAGAGTCTAAGCTTTCCCCTAAAGTCATCTTTTGAACAATTGAGATACGTCTATTTTTAAGATAAAACATTATTCCCATAATTATAAGCATAAGCAAATGTAATGGCTCAACTATAGCTGTCGCTACGGATTTTAAAGTATATATTATTAAATCCATATTAGTCTCCTATTTACTTTTCTTTAATTACCTCTAAAGCTTTTTGAAATTGTGGGTCTATATTTCTACTATATTCTACTTCTAATACTTCTTGTGGAATTTCTACAGTTATATCTGGAGATATTCCAGTTCCATGTATATTTTCTCCATCTGGAGTATAATACTTAGAAGTTGTAACTTTTAATCCTCCTTCATTGTCTGGAAGACTTATAAGTTGTTGAACTATACCCTTACCAAAAGTAGTAGTTCCTATTATTGTAGCAGCATCATGATCTCTTAAAGCACCTGTAACTACTTCTGATGCAGAAGCACTTCCTCCATCTACAAGTACTACTAATGGCATTCCTAGTAAATCTCCACCTTTTGATTTTGAAACTACTTTCTGATCATACTTATCAATTGTATAAGTAACGATTTCACCTTCTTTAATAAAATGAGATGCTATTTCAACACATTGATCTAAGTATCCACCTGGGTTTCCTCTTAAATCTAATATTAGTTTTTTCATTCCTTGCGCTTTTAATTCATTTATTTCATCTGTGAATTTTTGGCTTACTTCTTCATCACTAAATGTAGTTATCTGAACATATGCCGTTGAATCATCCAGCATTTCACCTTTTACTGATTCATTTTTAATTTCTGCTCTAACTATCTCAACTTCAAATGGCTCACCATCACCTCTTTGGATAGTTAACGTTACCGGCTGACCTTCTTCTCCCCTTACTCTAGCTACTACTGCTTCAGTATTAAGATCAACTACTTCATAATCATCTACCTTTAATATTACATCTCCAGCTTTTAATCCTGCTTCTTCTGCAGGTGAACCTTCAATTGGTGCAATTATCGTAACTTTATTATCTCTAACACCTAATTGAGCTCCTATTCCATAAAAACTTCCTTGACTTGATTCCATAAAAGTATCAAATTCTTCTTGAGTCATATAAACAGTATATGGATCTTTAACAGCTGATGCCATACCTTTCATGGCTCCTTCTAATAATTTTTGATCATCTATATCGCCATCATATTTTGAATAGATAAGATCTCTTAATGTAAATAAGTACTTATATTTCGAAGTATCTCCTACACTTGATAAGTCCGCGATAGCTTTCTGAGGTGCACCCTTAAAAATAACTCCATTAATGGCTAATACATTTCCTAAATATAATAGTAGTCCATGTGAGGCTAATAATACTACAACTATCAACCCTATCCTTAAAGCCTTTTTTCCTCCCTTTTTAGAATTATTTTCACCTCTGTTCAAATCCTCCATACCTTATACTTCCTTTCGAAATAAATTTTGAAAAATTATCAATTTTTTTATATTAAAATATTGATATGATGTATCTACTAATGCAGATACATCATATCAATAAAAAATCCCTAGAAAACTAGATTATATTAAACTATTAAGAATTTTCTTAAAGCTGCAATACTTCCTATTGCACCTACAATTACACCACCAAGTATAAATCCACCTAACATAGTAGTTAATACAAATGCTGGAGTAACTAAATTAATTAAGAACATTGATGATAGTATCCAATTAAATACCCCATTATATGCGAAGTATAAAAGAACACTTGATAAACCTGCTCCTATAGAACCAATTATAATACCTTCAATAACAAATGGCCATCTAATAAACCAATCTGTAGCTCCAACGAACTTCATTATTCCTACTTCTCTTCTTCTAGAGTAAACAGTTAATTTAATAGTATTCATTATTAAGAAAACAGATACTCCTATGAATATTACAAATAATCCTATACCTACTACTTGAACAACCTTAACGAATGAGCTTATCTTTTCAATTTGTTCTTTTTGATTTCTTATACTTTCAACTCCGCTCATTTTTTCAACTGCATTGCTTACTGCATCAGCATAACTTGGATCTTCTAAAGTTACTATAAATGAACTTGGTAATGGGTTATTTGTTAAGTCATACCCTTCTAGTATACCCTTATTTTCAGCTAAACTTTCTTGTAAGTTTAAAAAAGCTTCATCTTTTGATTCATATGTAACATTTTTTACACCTGTTTGCTCATTAAGTTTTACTTCTATTTCTCTTTGATCTACCATTTTTATATCATCATTTAAGTATACTCTTATTTCTACTTGAGATGCTATATCTTCAATACTTTTATTAAAATTTAATGCTAATAAAGTAAATGTTCCAAATATAAAGAATGTTATTAAAACAGTTAGCATTGCAGCAAAACTAATAGTTCTATTTCTTTTTATACTTTTTAGGGCATCTACTATAAAATAGTTAATAGTATTAATCTTCATTTTCGTACATCCCCCTCGAATCATCTCTTACAATATTTCCACTCTCTATAGCTATAACTCTCTTTTTCATAGTATCTACTATGTCTTTTGCGTGAGTAGCCATTACTATAGTTGTCCCTGCTGTATTTATATCCTTAAGAAGATCCATTATTTCTTTAGCTGTTTCTGGATCTAAATTTCCTGTAGGCTCATCGGCAATTAATACTGATGGATTATTAACAATAGCTCTTGCTAATGAAACTCTTTGTTGTTCTCCCCCTGATAATTCATTAGGGAACATTTTATATTTATGAGATAATCCAACTAGAGATAATACTGTTGGTACTCTTTTTCTTATTTCTCTTGGTGATGCTTCTACTACTCTCATAGCAAAGGCTACATTTTCATAAACATTTAAGTTAGGAATTAATCTAAAGTCTTGGAATACCATCCCTATCTTTCTTCTGTAATATGGAACCTGCTTTCTTGTAATATCAGCTAGTTTTTTATCTGCTACTATTACATCTCCTGTTGTAGGTTCAACTTCCTTAAGTAACATTTTTATAAAAGTTGATTTACCTGATCCTGAAGGTCCAACTAAAAATACAAATTCACCTGTATCTATTTTAACATTTACATCTGATAGTGCTTTTACATTATTATTGTATATTTTAGATACGCCTTTAAACTCTATCATATCTACACCTCTCCTCCACATGTTCATCCTTATACTATAGGCTTATTATATCATAATAGCATTATTACACCAAGTTTTAAAGTTTTTCCAGTTATTTTCTCTTAATTATATGATTTAAATCCTTCACCTAATACTTCTGCAGATTCGTTTACTGTTATAAATGCTTCAGGATTTTTTTCTTTTATAAATTTCTTTAAAGTTATAAATTGTTTAGTATCTAAAACTGTATATATAATCTTAACATCACTTCCTGTAAATCCACCTTGTGCATTTAACACTGTACAACCTCTATTTATATCCTTAGTTATGTATTCTAAAACTAATTTTTCCTTATTAGTTATGATAAATACTTGTTTACAAGTATTAAATCCATCAATAAATTTATCTATTAATATTCCAATCATAACTACACTAAAGAATCCAAATAATCCTTTATCAACACCAAAAGCTCCGATAGCCATTAAACAAACTAATGAATCTGTAATAAGAACTGCACTTCCAACACCTATTGCTGTATATTTGCTTATTATAGCTGCTATTATACTAGTTCCTCCTGTTGATGCTCCTTCATTAAATACAATAGCTGCTCCCATGGCTAAAATTCCTGACCCAAAAAAGCTAGCTAAAAATAAGTTTTCTGTTAAAATTCCTGGAGTAAAAAATGTTTCAATAATATACATAAATACTGAAAGCATTATAGTTGCATAAATACTTTTAGCTCCAAATGATTTTCCTAAAACAAAAAAGGCTACCACAAATAATAGTATATTAAGTACAAATACAACTATACTTGTGCTTATTCCTGTAAGGCTATTAACTACTAACCCTATACCAGATACCCCTCCTGAGGCAATATCATTTGGAAAGAAGAAATATTCTAATGCTATAGCTGTTAACGCTATTCCAATCGTTATAAGTAAATACTCCTTAATTTTTTTCATCTTTAACCACCCATCCCATCATTAATTATTCATCTCTTACTCTTCATCAATACCTTTAAAACCTTCTCCCATAACCTCATGAACTTCCCCAACTGTTATGAAAGCATTTTTATCAACATCAGCTATAAATCTTTTCAATTTTATAAATTCATTTCTACCTAATATCGTATATAAAAGTGTTGTTTCTTTTCCAGTAAACCCACCTACTCCATTTATAAAGGTACATCCTCTTTCAAGGTCTTCTAATATAAACTTACTAATCTCTTCATTTTTAGGACTTATTATCGTAACTTCCTTACACACATTAAAACCAGCTATAACATTATCAATTGCAAATCCATTTGCTATTACAGATAGTAACGAATATAAACCTGCATTTATCCCAAAAGTAATTGCTCCTAATAGTGTTACAAAAAAATCTACCATTAATAACCCTTTTCCTATATCAATGTGCATAAACTTATTTAATATCTTTGCAATAATATCAGTGCCTCCAGTTGATGCATTAGCATTAAATACTATAGCCATACCCAAAGCTGAAATAATTGTCCCAAAAACTGTAGCTAGCATTAAATCATTTGTTATATTAAAAGGTACAAACTTTTCCAATATATATATAAATGTTGATAATACTATACTTGCATATATACTCTTCCCGCCAAATTTACTCCCTATAATTAAAAATGCAACTACATATAGTATAGCATCCATTATAAGCATAAGAACACCTATTGGTATAGATGGCAAATAATTATTTATAACTATTGCTAACCCTGTTATTCCACCAGCTGTAATGTTATTAGGTTCAAAAAAATAAACAACTGATATCGCTACTAATAATACACCAATAGTTAATAATACAAAATCTTTTATTTTATCCGTTCTCATATTCTCTCTCCTTATTAACCAAATTCACTTCTATTAGTTTTACTCATTTATACCTCATTTATCCAAAATATTCTAAAACTTGATAAGAGTCAAGTTTTTCTAATTAATATTTTATTAAAAAAGACCTAAATGTGTTGTAATTAATGGAAATTTTCAAATTATATTTTAACTCTTCTTTCTTTATTATTATCTTATATTAAAAAATTTCTAACTATAAAAGACTGCGATTCTTAACCGCAGTCTTTAGTCATAATTTATCTATTTCTTTAAATTAATTGCTTTTTTTACTTTAGCTACTATATCTTCTGAAGTTAAGTTATACGCTTTTAATAATTCATCTGGCTTACCACTTTCACCAAAAGTATCATTTATTCCAACTCTTAAAACTGGAACTGGATAATTTTCAGCTAAAACTTCAGCTACAGCTGATCCTAATCCACCAATTATGCTATGCTCTTCAGCAGTAACTATAGCACCAGTTTCTTTTGCTGATTTTATTATTAATTCTTGATCTATTGGTTTTAAAGTATGTATATTAACAACCTTAACGTTGATTCCTTCTTTACTTAATATATCTTTTGCTTCTATAGCTGAATCAACCATTATACCTGTAGCAAATATAGTTGTATCAGTACCTTCAGAAACTACAACACCTTTACCTAATTCGAACTTATAAGTAGCTTCATCATTAATAACATTAACTGCAGCTCTACCTAATCTTACATAGCAAGGTCCATTATATTCTGCTATAGCCTTTATAGCCGCTCTAGTTTCCACATCATCACTTGGAGATATAACTACCATATTTGGTATACTTCTCATTAATGATAAATCTTCGACTGATTGGTGAGACGCACCATCTTCTCCAACTGTTAAACCAGCATGTGTAGCACATACTTTAACATTTAATTTTGGATAACATATTGAATTTCTGATTTGCTCAAAAGCTCTTCCTGCTGCAAACATGGCAAAAGTACTTACAAATGGTATCTTACCACAAGTTGATAAACCAGCAGCTACCCCCATCATATTTCCTTCAGCTATTCCCATATTTAAAAATCTTTCTGGGCAAACAGCTTTAAAATCAGCAGTTTTAGTTGATTTTGAAAGGTCTGCATCTAAAACTACTATATTAGTATTTGTATTTGCTAATTCAGCTAACGCTTTACCATAAGATTCTCTTGTTGCTATCTTCTTGCTCATTTTATCTGTCCCCTCCAATTTCAGCTAAAGCTTTTTCACATTGTTCTTTGCTTGGTGCAGTTCCATGCCATCCAGCTTCATTTTCCATAAATGATACACCTTTACCTTTAACAGTCTTACAAACTATTGCAGTAGGTTGACCTTTGTGATTCTTAGCCTTTTCTATAGCATCTATTATTTCATCAATATTATGACCATCAATAATCATAACATTCCACCCAAAAGCTTCAAATTTTTTATCTATTGGAGTTGGATTCATTACTTTTGTAATATCTCCATCTATTTGTAATCCATTAAAATCTATGAATGCAGTTAAGTTGTCTAATTTGTAATGAGCTCCACACATAGCAGCTTCCCAAACTTGACCTTCTTCTAACTCTCCATCACCTAGAAGTGTATATACTCTATAATCTTTATTATCTAATTTCCCTGCTAAAGCCATTCCAACAGCTGTAGATATACCTTGACCTAATGATCCAGTTGACATATCTATTCCAGGTAAACACTTCATACTTGGATGTCCTTGTAATCTTGAACCAAATTTTCTTAATGTCTTTAATTCTTCTACATCAAAAAATCCTTTTCTCGCTAAAGCACTATATAAAACTGGTGCAGCATGACCTTTAGATAACACAAATCTATCTCTATTAGGGTTTTTGTCATCTGATGGATCTATATTCATTTCTTTAAAGTAAAGAGTTGTTACTATATCAGCTGCTGATAATGATCCTCCTGGGTGCCCTGATGCAGATTCAGTCAGCATTGTTACTATGTCTGCTCTTATATTTTTAGCCATTAACTTTAATTCTTCGGTATTCATAATTTTGAACATCCTCCTTTAATTTATATATATGAAACACTTTCTCCTATTGTCGAATGTGTAAGTTCAGCTAGCCAAATTATATGTACCCTTCGAGTAAAATTTGGAGCTTCACTTATATGAAACACTTTCTCCTATTGTCGAATGTGTAAGTTCAGCTAGCCAAATTATATGTATCCTTCGAATAAAATTTGGAGCTTCACTTAAAAGTATAAATATATTGTATGTAAAATCTTTAAAAATATTTTACCATAAATACTAATCACTGTATACTACATATTTTTAAAAAGTATATCATATTTTCTTTTATTCGTTATATTGTATATCACTTATTGTTAATTAATTATTTTTTTATCTAATTAACAATATATTTAATATGTAATTATTATATAAAATTATCATTTTACAAAATAAAAGCAGAGCAATTACGCTCCGCTTTAAATTTAATAGATAGTAAAATATTAAATCAATCCTATGCTAATAAGTAATGCTCTATCTACTTTTTTCATATCAGCATCTGTCATATGCCCTATTTTCTCTTTTAATCTTCTCTTATCTAATGTTCTCACTTGCTCTAGCAATACAACTGAATCTCTATTTAATCCGTATTCTTCAGACGAAATTTCAACATGAGTTGGAAGTTTAGCCTTATTAATTTGAGATGTAATAGCAGCTACAATAACTGTTGGGCTATATTTATTCCCAATATCATTTTGTATTATTATCACTGGTCTAATTCCACCTTGCTCAGAGCCAATAACAGGGCTTAAATCTGCATAAAAAATA
This sequence comes from Clostridium sp. NSJ-145, assembly GCF_021044725.1. NCBI lineage: Bacteria > Bacillati > Bacillota > Clostridia > Eubacteriales > Clostridiaceae > Clostridium > Clostridium sp. NSJ-145. Next base: position 17,046 of record NZ_JAJNOS010000018.1, on the reverse strand, counting down.
TCCCCTCTTTTTACAACCATAGTCGTCATTAAATTCACACTCCGCAAAGCCATTTCTCATATTCATTAATACTGTCAAATTCATACTGTAAGGTTTCAGGTGACGACTCAAATAACTGAGAAATTTCTAAATTAATATTAGCCATCTCAATATATCCACTTTTCATTAATTCATAAAATTCCATATTATTTTTGTCTTCATTATATCTTATTAAATCTTCGCCGATAAATTTCCTATTTTTTTTAAATTCTAATTTATTTTTATTATTGAACAATTTTGACATATTTCGCCTCCAAAGAGTGCATATTTTCTACCATAAGAAAATTATATTGCAAAATATGTCAATTTGTAAATAGAAATGTCTTTATTTTTATAAATAATTTCTTACATTTACCATTTTCCCATCTTTAATATAAATTCTAGGAACTCTTCTACCTATCATACACAATATTTCATAATTTATAGTATCTAACATTTTGGCCATATCATCAGCATTATTCTTCACTCCATTATCTTCTCCTAATAATACGACCTCATCTCCAACCTTAACTGGACCTATATCTGTAACATCTACCATACATTGATCCATACATATCTTTCCTACTACTGGAGCTAGCTTACCATTTATTATTACATGAGCTTTCTCATAAAGCCCTCTAACATATCCATCTGCATATCCTATAGGTAAAGTAGCTATTACGCTATCTCTTTCAGTCCTAAACTTTCTTCCATACCCTATGTACTCACCTTTTGGAAGTTCCTTCACATGAATAACCTGACATTTTAATGATAATGCTGGCATTAATTTTAACTTATCTTTATTTATATAATCTGATGGATAATAACCATAAAGTATTATCCCTGGTCTTATTGCATTATAATGTGCATCTTCTATATCAATAATAGATGCACTGTTTGAAATATGTTTTAGTCCTAAGTTTACTTCTCTTTTCTCTATTTCATTTATAAAGGAATTAAATTTTTCTATTTGATTATGTGCATAGCTTTTATCTTGTTCATCTGCATTCGAAAAATGTGTAAATATCCCTGTGATTCTTAAATTGCTTAATTTACTAATTTCCACAACCTCTTCAACACTTTTCTCATTAGGTAAAAATCCTATTCTACCCATACCAGTATCAACAGCTATATGAATTTTTGCTACCTTTCCTAAAGCCTCTGCCTTTTTAGATAATTCTTTAGCATAGTCTAAAGAGTAAACAGTTTGTTCTATATCATTATTTATTAGCATTTCTGAAAATGCTACATCAGTATATCCTAAAATTAAAATAGGTACTTTTATCCCTGCTTCTCTTAGCTCTAAAGCTTCACTTAACATAGCTACTGCTAGCCTATCAGCTCCATTTTCTATAAGAACAGGAGCTACATCTACAGCCCCATGTCCATAAGCATTAGCTTTAACAACTGCTATAATTTCTTCACCATTAATATTTTTCTTAATTTCTTTTATATTATTTATAATATTATCTAAATTTACTTCTGCCCATACTGGTCTAATATTTACATCCATTTTACTAACACCTCATATTTATTATATCAAACTACAATAAACTATCATCTATTTGTTTTACTTTTTTAAAATCCTTAAATATTATTCTTAGTGTATCTTCACCATCTTTGTTATACACAATTATTCCTATAGGCGTTTTATTCTTTTTATCTACAAATAATCTAGCTACATTTAAATGTTCATTATCTAAAAACAACTCTAAATCCACTTGTATATAAACTGTATCTCCCCACTCTTCTTGATCTTGTTTTAATGAATCACTTTTAATTGGGAATGATAATATTCTATTCATAAACGCTAAAGGATGTAATACATCTAAACTTTTATCTATTACATAATCTGAGTTAGATATATTATCTATAACTTGGATACCATCGTTTTTGTATACTTTAACTATATCTTCTCCAAACTCTACTCTTACGCCTTTATCCCTCGAATAATACTGTACCGTATCTTCTCTTTCTTCGCCTCTGCTATTTTTAATTATATATTCTACGTTGGCTTCATAGCACTTTATATCTTTTAAAGATTTTATAATTTCCTCATTTGTTGGAAGCATAACTCCTCTAAAGACAATAACTAATAATATTGAAATAAAAGGAATACATAATAATACTGCTATAATAATTTTCTTCTTCATAAATCCTCCACTTACTAATATTTCATTATTACTAATATTAAGTAATCCTCAGATTTATTCATATTTTACATTATTATATTATGAATAATAGTTGAAATGTTATCTATTATATCACTTGCAGTCACTGAGTATTTGTATTTACCTGCTATTTCTCCAGCTTTCCCATGAACATATGCACCGATTAATGCACTTTCAAGAGGACTGTGTTTCTGTGCTAATAATGATACTATCATTCCAGTCAAACAATCACCAGAGCCACCAGCGGCCATTTTACTATTACCAGTGGTATTTATATATGTTTTTTCCCCATCTGTAATAACTGTATTATAACCTTTCAATAAAACTATACTCTTATATTTTTTAGCATATTCTTTGGCAATATTTATTCTATCACTTTCTACTTCTGAGATACTTTTACCAACAAGCCTAGACATTTCTCCAGGATGAGGTGTTAAAATCATTCTTCCTTTTAATCTATCTAATATTTCAGGCCTTCTTGATAATATATTTATCCCTTCAGCATCTATAACTAAGTGACAACTACTATTTTTAGAAATATATAATAGAAAATCTTCATATTCCTTACTACTTGGTAATCCAGGCCCATATGCTATAGCATTTGCTGTTGATATTAACTTGTCCACCTTTTCTTCTTCATTAAAATTAGAAGTCATGGATTCTATTAACATTCCACTTAATATATCTTGTATATCTTTAGGAGTAATTAATGTAGTCAATCCTGCTCCAGTCTTTAAACAAGCTTTTGTAGCCAAGTACGCTGCCCCTGTAAATCCTTTGCTACCAGCAAAAATTATTGCTCTACCATAATCACCTTTATGCCCATATATTTCTCTTTTTCTTATAATGTCTCTATAATAATAATCTTCTAAAATAGTTACACCTTCATTTATAATATCTTTTATTTCATTAGGAATACCAATTGGAATTACTTCAAGGTTCCCTAGATATTTAAATGAATTGTAATTTATAAACCCTAATTTTACCACTTCAAAAGTATATGTAGTTGATGCCTTAACAGCTCCTCCCATCGGATTCCCAGTATTACAATCTAGTCCCGAAGGAACATCTACAGCTATTATATATTTTTTGCTATCATTTATTACCTTTATTACTTCTTTATAAAATTCATTTAATTCTTTATTTATGCCTATCCCAAATATGCTATCTATAATTATTTCATTAAAATTTATTATTTCTTTTAAGTTATGTATATCGCTTATGTCTTTTATAAAAGATATTTTACAGTTCATATTGTCAATTATGTTATAATTAACATTAAAATCATTACTATAATTTTCTCTTGGGCTTATAATAACAAAATGAACTTCTCTTTTAGCTAATACAAGTTTTCTGCCAATAGCAAGTCCATCTCCACCATTATTCCCAGTTCCACAAATAACTGTAAAACTTTGACCTAAATCTTTAATTTTTGAAAACACTTCATTAGCTGCATTTTCCATTAGAACAATACTTGGAATACCTACTATTTCTATTGCCTTTTTATCTATCATTTTACAGCCATCTCTACTCATAACATACATTTATCTAACCTCCATAGTAACAAATGCAATTGCACAACTTTTATTATGTGATATAGATATATGAAATATAACTTCTTCGTATTCTAAAAATTCCTTCACCTTATTAGATATATTAACTATAGGTTTTCCAAGTTCATCTCTAAGAACTTCTAAGTCATTAAAAGAAAATCCCCTAAATCCTCTTCCTATAGCTTTGCTTATAGCTTCCTTAGCAGCAAAATTTCCTGCTATACTTTCAACCTTCATAGATTTGCTCTTAAATAATTCTATTTCTTTTTCAGTAAATGTCTTTTCTAAAAACTTAGGTGTTCTTTCTATGGCCTTTTTTATTCTTTCAATTTCTATGATATCTGTTCCAACTCCAAGTATCATGCTATCACCTCTTATGTATCTATCATACTATACATAATAATTATACACTAGCAACTAAAACTTCCTCGTTATTAAAATCTTCTATACACTCATCAACATATGCACCTATAATATCTATTAAATGGATAGGTGATACATTATTTTTATACAATAATTCTAATATAGGTCTAACCTTTTCTTTTTTTGTAGAAATTATATCTACAGAATCTCTTTCAATATTTATTAAAGATTCATCTTTAAAGTCTTGTCTTTCGACCTCAATTCCAAAAGCTTGTCCGCTTTTTGTTTGACATTGAGTTAATCTGTAGAAGTACATAATCTTTTTTCCTTTATTTTCAATAGCTAAACTTAATGATTCTACTATCTTCATAGTAATACCTCCTTCACATATTTCATATTATTAAAGATATCACATTATTTTTTCAAATTATGTCAAAAATTGTTCCATATTTATCTAAAAATTCCTTACTAATTCTACATAAAATGTTATTTTAAATTATTTACCATTACGTTTTACCCTTCTATTTGTAAATATAAAGCAATTTTTATTTGCTTATTGTCGAATAATATAATACATAAATTAAAAGGCTGATAAAAAAGATTTATAAACTACTTTTTTAGTAATTTATTCATTCTTTTTTACAGCCACTTTTAACAAATTTATTGAGTTTCTATATTCATATCTTCATCATTTTTATCAATTCTTCTATTACCGACAAATTTGAAGTCCTCTGCTACTACTTCAGCTATATATTTCTTATTACCAAGCTTATCTTCATAGCTTCCAGTCCTTAATCTACCACTTAAACTAATATAGCTTCCTTTTCTCATATACTTACATATTACTTCCGCTTTTCTACCCCATATAGTAACTGGTATTAAATCAGCTTTTCTTGTTCCATCAGCTGCTTTAAAATTTCTTTCAACTGCAACTATAAATCTAGTAAATACCTTCTCACCATCTTCTATAGTTTTTAGTTCAGGGTCTTTAATTAATTTTCCTACTAAAACTATTTTATTCATTAAATTCCACCTCCTGAATATTACTTCTTTGATTATGCCCAACTAGATGCATTCTATACATTTTATATCTATTTTTTCTTTAACAAATTAAAAATTGTGTATTTAATTAAAATAATGAGTAAGAATACTTTTAAATAAATCTCTAAAATCCAATCTTAACTAAAAAAAGACTATGCTATGCATAATCTTTTTTACTTTATTCTTAAATTATTTTTTCGAATTACAAGGACAGAATTTATTTCTCCACCTAAGATTAAAATTATCGATGATATATAAAGCCAAGTCATTAATACAAAAACAGCTCCAAGACTACCATATAGTCTTGAGTAATTACTAAAATTATTTATATAAAATGAAAAGCATAATGAAACTATAAGCCATCCAATTGTACTAACTATGGCTCCTGGAAATGCTTCCCTCCAGCTTATTCTTTTAGCTGGTGTATATCTATATATTCCTGCAAATATACAAATCATTATAGTTAAAACCATTATATATCTCAGCAAATTCCATAGCTTTCCTATGAGTGCATTATACGGTATATATGAAATCAATAAATTGCCTATCAGATTTCCAAATACTAATAATACCAATGCTACAACTATAGTAAATGCTAAAGCAAATGTACATATTAAAGCTATTATTGCTCTCTTTATAAATGACCTATTTTCTTTTAAATTATACGCCTTATTAATACCTTTAGTAACAGCTCTAAATGCAGAAGATGCTGCCCACATAGATAATACTATAGATACTCCTAATAATCCTGTATATTGATTTTCTACAACCTCCACTACAATGCTAGATGTTAATTCAAAAACACTACTAGGAAGTATAGCACTTAGCCCTTCAATTATTTGCATAGAATCCAACTTACTAAAACCTATTATTGTCATCAAGAATATTAGAAAAGGGAAAAATGATAATATTAAATAATACGCTAACTGTGCTCCTAGTGCGAAGATATCATCATTCTTAATCTTAATAATAAAATATATCATAAAATCAAAGAAAGACCTCTTATTAATCCTGTTCTCTTTCGACATAAATCTCACCACATCTTTATAAATAATTTGTTATTATATTATATAATAGTTTTTACCAAATTTTATTATACTTATAATATTTTTATTTTTCTATCTTAATTATTTAATAACTATGTTGTATAATTCAATTAAATAACAATTTTCGGGGGTGTACTAATGCTACAAGTAATAGAAAACGATTTTTTAAAAATCTCTTCATCAATACACGGTGGAGAACTTCACAGTATACAAAGTAAAAAAACTAATACTGAATATCTATGGAACGGAAATCCTGACTTTTGGAAATATCATGCTCCAATTCTTTTTCCTATAGTAGGTAAAGTTAAAGATGGTAAATATAAAGTTGATGGAAAAACATACGAACTTCCTCAACATGGTCTTGCTAGAGTTAAAGATTTTTCTATTAAAAACTCTGAAGGCAACAAAATTACTTATGAATTAATTTATTCAGAAGATACTATTAAAGTTTATCCTTATAAATTTTCTTTATGTATTTCATATGAATTAATAGATAACAATCTTAAAGTTTCTTACAAAGTAACTAATTTAGATAATAAGACTATTTATTTTTCAATAGGTGCTCATCCTGGTTTTATGTGTCCTTTAAAAGATAATGAAACTCTTAACGATTACTACTTTGAATTTAATAAAAAAGAAACTGCTGAGCTAATGACTTTAGATATGAATGTTGGATTAATATCTCATAATACTATTCCATATTTAAACGATGAAAATATTATTCCTCTTCATAAAGAATTATTTAAAAACGATGCTTTAATATTCAAAAATTTAGACTCTAACTTAATTAGTATTAAATCTAAAAATCATAATCAAGTGTTATCAATGGATTTCACAGGATTCCCTTATATGGGCTTATGGGCTATGCCAACAGGATGTCCTTTTGTTTGTATAGAACCTTGGTTCGGTCATGCTGATTTTGTAGACTTCGATGGAGAGCTAAAAGATAAAGCAGGAATTCAATCACTAGAAATCGGTAAAGAGTTTAACTGCTCATACAGCATAATAGTAACAGAATAATATTAAGAGCGAATCTCGTAGGTTAAAAGTCGACTTCGTCTAACTGAAAATGCTACTCACGTAGCAGGGAAAAGTTAATTTAAAGTGAAAGTGCTACTATCGTAGCAATGAAAGTAGTAACACCGATATACTTTCTCTAATTGCTATAGGCAATCCTTTCACCGTCACGTCAGTGACATTTTCCCTTCAGCTGACTTTTCCCATTTGGCAAAGTCAAACTTTTCACCAAAGTGATTCGCTCTTTATTTATATAGTTCTAATTCCCATTCTTGTGGTAACATACTTCTATATTTCGAACTATTATACCTGTTATCTACTAATAAAACCCTTCCTTTATCAGTTTCAGTTCTTATAACTCTTCCTGCTGACTGTAAAACTTTATTTATTCCTGGATAGGCATATGCATAATCAAACCCATTTACCCCAAAATATTCTCTAATTATGTCATTTTCAATAGATACCATAGGAAATCCTACTCCTACTACAACAGCACCTATTAATTTATCGCCTGGTAGATCTACTCCTTCCGAAAACATTCCACCTACTACTGAAAAAGCAGCCAAATTTGCCCCTTCCTCAAATTTATTTAAAAATTCCTCTTTATCACTCTCAGAAAGTCCTTCTCCTTGAACTATAGTATTTTCTTCACTATAAATTTCAACATATCTTGAATAGACTTTTTTCAAATATTCGAATGAAGGTAAAAAGACCATATAATTTCCTTTTATCTCATTAATAAATTTATTAATAACTGTGCATAACTTATCTATATTATTATATCTATTCACATATCTCATATCTAACGGATATAAATATGTTGATAAATTTTCTTTTTTGAATGGTGAGCTAAATTTAACTCTAAAACTACTTTCACTTCCCCCTAATAAGTCTATATAATACTTAATAGGTGATAGCGTTGCTGAAAAAATTACAGTTGAATATGAACCATTTATAACTTCACCTATATTTTTAGATGGATCTATACAAAATATTTTTATGGAAAACTCATTTTTTTCTTTTTTTAGTATTGTTGTATATTGTTTAGAATATAGTTCACTTAAAGAAACAAAGCTTCTTACCTCATAATAAAAATCTAATATTTCTTCATATCCATTAGTATTTTTGCTTTTTACTAGATACTCATCTGCTTCAGCTATAAATACCTTAAGTAATTTAATTAATTCTTTATATTGAACATTGTGATATAGCGTATTAACATTTCTTTCCTCTAATTCTCTTCTTATTTCAATTAATTCTTTATTTATATTATTAGCCACTTTATATAATTTAGGAACTTTCCCTTTTAATAACCTAGTAATTGATAGAACTTTACTTTTAAATATTTCTCCACTATACATATCTCTTGCTCTGTTTACTAAATTATGAGCCTCATCTATTAAGATTATATTTTTTTCATTGTCATCTTCAAAAATCCGTTTTAATTTTGCTCTAGGATCAAATGCATAATTATAATCACAAATAACTCCATCACACCATAATGATAGATCTAAAGCTAATTCAAAAGGACATACTTTAAATTTTCTTGCATACTTCTCTAATGTTGTCCTAGAAAATATACTTTCCTCTCTTAATATTTCACTTATTACTGAATTAATCTTTGTAAAATAATCTACTGCATATGGGCAATCATCTGGATTACATTTAACTTCGCTATTTATACAAGCTTTTTCTTTAGCAGTTAAGGTTATAAATCTAAACTTTAATCCATTATTAATAAGTCTCATATAAGCTTCTTCTGCAACAACTCTAGTTATAGTTTTAGATGTTAGATATACTATTCTTTCCCCTCTTCCTTCAGCTAAGCTTTTTATAGAAGGAAATATAGTAGATATAGTCTTTCCTATGCCAGTTGGCGCTTGAGCAAATAATATACATCTCTGCTTTATAGAGCTATAACAGTTCATTGCTAACTCTCGTTGCCCTTTTCTATATGTGTCGAAAGGAAATTTAATCTCTTTTATACTTTTGTTTCTTTCAACTTTGAAATTTTCTCTTAATCTAACAGTATCTATATATTTATCTACTATATTAAATACAAACTCTTTTAATAAATTAAATGAAAATACCTTTTGAAAACTTTTTACTTCACTAGTATTCAAATTATAATAACTTAATCTTATAGAAATACTATCTAATTCATTATCCTTACAATAAAAATATCCATAAAACTTACTTTGAGCCCAATGTAATGGATTATAATCTTCATCTATATATAATAAATCTCTATAAGTAGATTTAATTTCCTCAATTATAACTTCACTATTTTCTTTTATTATTCCATCTGCTCTACCTTCTACTAATAATAAAATATCTCCATAGTCAAATTTCCCTTCCATCTTAACTTCTTTTTCATATTCGACATATATCTTTGCATTATCACTTTGAAGTTTTCCATGAGCTATAGTTCCTTCTATAGCTCTCGTTCTTGATACATGCCTATCGTCAAGACTTCCTTGTTGTAATATATATTCAACTATTCCTCTTACAGATTCTTTAACTACTAAATTCATGTCTTATCCCTACCTAAATCTAATATACTTATTATATCAAATTTTAATAGTAATCATAATAAAAGAACTGCCCACTTAAGACAGTTCTTATTCTGAATGATATTCGTTTACTATTTTTTGAACTAATTTCTTAATTGCACTTGCTTGAGCAATTAATGTCATAACTACAACAAAAGTTCTTATACTATTTTCATCTTTTTCATCTAATTTAAGTTCTTTTATTACTTCATTTAATTTATCTTCATTTAATGCTGGAGTATTTAAATACTCTGTAAAGCTATTGCTCTGAGTTTCGACAAAAATTTTATACGCTGTTTCCCATGCAATAATATCATCCGATCTATCGTTTATATCATTAAATGCTAACCTAAATACTTTTTTAATCTCTTCAGTAGTAAGTACAGGTCTCATAAAACTTAATAATACAAGTTGAACTAAATGAATTTTAGTATATCCTCTTTTCTTACCATCTTCTGGCTTACTAATTACTTCACTTTTAATATAATTTTGTACTATATTATTAGTATATTTATCATCTACAAATTTATCATTTAAAAAATCTATAACTTGTGATAAGAAAAGGTCATATTTAGGTAAATCATCATATGATACTATAGAATCTTTAGAAATTTCTTCTGCCAATTCTCTTATATAGTTTTCGTCCATTTTATCAGCCATTCCTATTCACCTCATATTTTATTTATTTATTATATTATATAGTAAAGAAAAACTTATTACAAGTTACTTTTCCCTTTTTTTGTAATTATTTTTAGTCATTTTAATATTTCCTCACTTCCCATCTCATTTTTTACCAATTTTTTTATTTTTTTTTTTAATTTGCTTCAATTTGCGAATATTTTTACCGAAAGCTTAGTAAGCAAGCCATTTTTCATCATTCATTTTATTACATATTTTTTTAAAACGCCCTTGACTTTTCAAAAATATGGTAGTATAGTTTATTTATAAATTTATTTAGAATTAATATTCTATATAAATATTTTTTTTTACGTTTTTGTATTGACTTTAAATTACAAATTTGTTAATATTGAACTGCAAAATGTCGAAACTTGTTAAGGAGGAATTTAAAATGAAATCAACTGGTGTTGTTAGAAGAGTAGATGAACTAGGGAGAATAGTTATTCCTATAGAGTTAAGAAGAACTTTAGATATAGCTGAAAAAGATGCTTTAGAAATTTATGTAGATGGTGAGCAAATAATCTTAAAGAAATACGAGCCTGCTTGTATATTCTGTGGAGATGCTAGAGATGTTGCTAACTACAAAGGTAAAAACATCTGTAAAAACTGCTTAAACGAATTAAAGTCAGATAGATAGTTTATATACATATTTTTTAAAAGGAGCTTTGCTTAAATGCAATGCTCCTTTTTTAACAAAGTGCAAATCACTTTGTTGTAGCTGCCTTTTCACTTATGCACTTAGTGCACACTTTTATTCAATTTCTATTGCTATCTTATAAACATCCTTCTTAGGTAAATCTCTTTCCTTAGATACGACTTTTATAGCCTCTTTTTTACTTATTCCAGTATCTATAAGTTTTTTTAAATGATCTTCTATAGAAATGTTAGCAAATGCTTCTTCTTTTTCAGCTCTAATCTCACTATCTGTTTTACCTTCAATAACTAAAACAAACTCACCTCTTGGTCTATTAGCTACAAACCAATTATACGCTTCCTCTATTGTTCCCCTAAATATATCTTCATGTAATTTAGTTAATTCTCTACATACAGCTATTCTTCTATTTCCTAATGATTTATTTAAGAAATCTAAAGTTTCTATAAGCCTATGTGGTGATTCATAGAAAATAACTGTTTCTCTTTTATCTTTTACTTCTTCCATAAGAGATTTTCTATCTTTGTTTTCCCTTGGTATAAACCCTCTGAAAACAAATTTAGTAGTATCTAGTCCTGAATAAACTAAAGCTGTTGTAAAAGCTGTTGCCCCTGGTAATACTTCAAAAGGTATATCTTGTTCAATACATTTTTGAACCACTACACTTCCTGGATCTGATATTCCTGGTGTACCAGCATCAGTAACCAAAGCAATATTTTTGCCATCCTTTAGTTTTTCTATTATATCATCACTCTTTCCTTGCTCATTATGTTGATGATAACTAAATAAAGGTTTCTTTATATTAAAATGATTAAGCAATTTTAAAGTTTGTCTTGTATCTTCAGCTGCTATTTCATCAGCATTTTCTAAGGCCTCTAACGCTCTTAATGTTATATCTTTTAAATTTCCTATTGGAGTTGGTACTAAAAATATTTTTCCTAAACTCATTTTAAAGTCTCCCGTAAATCTTATCTATTTCTTTGCTATAATTTCCGTTTTCATCATATACATACAACGGTTCATCCCATTTTAAGAATGCTCCACCATCTCTTTGTCCTTCAACTAAAACTATATTAGGTGCCTTCTTAGCACTTGGATGAATCATCTTAACCCTTTTAGGCTCTATATTATACTTTCTCATTAACCCAAATATATCAGCTAATCTCTCTGGTCTATGTACTATAAACATTCTTCCGTTATCAGCTAATAATCTTCTAGCTGACACTATAACATCTTCTAAATTACAAAGTATTTCATGTCTAGCTATAGCAAGTTTATCATTAGGATTTAAAATTCCAGCATTATTAAGCTTATATGGTGGATTAACAGTAACAACATCAAATCTACCTAATTCATTAACAAGCTTTTTATCTTTTAAATCAGCACACTTAAACTTTACTATATCATCAGTTTTATTTAATTGTGAACTTCTATTGGCCATCTCAACCATATCTTCTTGGATTTCTACCCCCCATACTTCTTTAGGACTATACTTTCCATAAACTAAAAATGGAACTATTCCTGTTCCTGTACATAAATCTAAGACTCTATGCTTCTTTTTCACATTAGCAAAATCTGATAAAAGCACAGCATCTACACCAAATCTAAATCCTGATTGCTTTTGAATTAACATTAATCCATTTAACTGTAAATCATCAATACTCTCATCTATATTTATATTAACGTCCATATTAATCCTCCAAATATCTTTACTACTATTATGCACAAAAAAGACTAGGAATTAAACCCTAGTCTTAAAATACATATTAAAGTACTCTTCTAGCTGTGTAGAATGATGTTACAGGTGATACCTTAACAACATCTCCTTCAGTTGGAGCGTGTATGTAACTTCCTCCTCCAACATATATACCAACATGATCTCCACCATAAGTAAATACTAAATCTCCTGGTTGAAGTTGATCGTAAGAAATAGCAGTTCCTACTCCCATTTGGCTATAAGTTGTTCTTGTAATTTCAACACCTGCAGCGTTTCTATATACGAAACTTGTAAATCCTGAGCAGTCAAAGCTTGTTGGACCTGTAGCTCCCCAAACGTATGGAGACCCAAGATATCCATAAGCAAAATCAACTATAGCATTTCCTGTTGCAGAAACTTCACCTCTGTTAGGTTTATTAGCAGCAGCTTGTTCAGCTTCAATCTCAGCAACTCTAACCTTAGCAGTTTCTATATATTCATTTATTTCTTCTTCAACTATACTACTCTTAATTTGATTGTCTCTGATGTTTCTTAATTGGCTAATTGCACTTTGTAGTTCATCAAGCGAACTTGATGAATCTTGAATTACACCAATTTGATATTGAATTAATTTTCTTTCAGATACAGCTAAATAATCTCTTTCAAATATAGCTTGTTCTGCTTTTGCTTCTTCAACTAATTTTTCTTGTTCTGCTTTCTTTTCTTCAAATTCACTTAAAGTTTTTGAAGTTTCTTCATTAATCTTAGCTAATTCAGCATTTTTCTCATCAAGTGACTTAATCTTATTATCTAGTTTTTCTTGCTTGTCATTAAGTTCTTTAACCATCTTTTTATCGATGTTAATTAATCTTGATGTAGCTTCTACCTTAGTTAATAAATCATTAAAACTATCTGCACTAAATATAAGTGTTAAATAACTTGCTTGTCCACCTGACTTGTATAGTTCTCTAACTCTTTTACCTAGTACTTCTTCTGTTTTCTGTATTTCTTCTTTGGCAGCTTCAATTTCTTTTTCAGTATTTGTAACCTCAACTTTAATGTCATCCATTTGTTTTTGGTTATTTTCTATCGTTTCCAGTAATGGCTCGATTTGTCCATTTAACGCATATATCTCACCATTTATTTCATCTATTTTTTGAGTTAATCTGTCATATTCCTGTTGATTTTCTATTACATCTTGTTCTGGTGTTGCGAAAGCCGGCATACTAAAACTTGCTATAATTGTCGTGGCCAAAATCGCAGATAAAATTTTCTTTCTCATCTTTGCTTGGTCTTCAGACCTTCCCCCTTTCCTTTTGTAACACATTACCATTATAACACTTATGGAAAGTTAGGACAATGGTAATTTTTCTTATTTAGCCATAATACGCTATTATAATGTATACAATACATACAAATTACCATACTTATACTTGTATGAAAATGATTTATCATTTTATTTATATTACTAAATTTCTTAATTTATTATACTTTTAAAAAAATTTATATATTTTTTAAAAAACTTGTTGACATATATCTATATAAGTTTTATAATAATCATGTGCTACGGGGTGTAGCGCAGATGGGAGCGCGCGTGGTTTGGGACCATGAGGTCGCAGGTTCGATCCCTGTCACCCCGACCAAGGTAGGTAATAAAACCTACCTTTTTTTATTGTTAAAATTACTAACTTACTATACATAACTTTAAATATATTTATCATGAGGTGATATTTTGAACACAATTAAAGCAGCAATCTTTGATCTTGATGGAACACTAGTTGATTCTATGTGGGTATGGGAACAAATCGATATTGATTTTTTAAAAAGTAAAGGATATACACCACCTAAAGATTTAAAGGATGATATAACACATTTAACATTTAGACAAACTGCAGAATATTTTAAGGATAGATTCAATTTATCTGACTCTATTGATGAAATTACTGATACTTGGAATAATATGGCCTATGACTTCTATTCATCTAAAGTAAAACTTAAAGAAGGTGTAATTCCATTCTTTAATAAGTTGAAATCATTAAATATAAAAATAGGACTAGCTACTAGTAATTCACTTCCTTTGTTAGAAGCTACACTAAAAAATAATGGTATTTATCATTTATTTGATGCTATAACAGTTACTGATGAAGTTAAAAAGAGTAAAGAAAATCCTGATGTATATCTTCTATGTGCTAATAAACTTAATGTATCTCCTAAGAATTGTGTAGTTTTTGAGGATATAATAGCTGCTGTAAATGGAGCTAAGCTAGCTGGAATGAAGGTTATAGGGATTTATGATAAAGCATCTGAAGATCAGAAAGAAATTTTAACTCAAACCTGTGATAGATATATTCTTAATTACAATGAATTAATTTAAATAAAAATAAGTTTTATTATATACAATACAAAATTAATAACATAATAAAAGAACTGTCAATTAGTACAGTTCTTTTATTATGTCTTATATTATTAGAATCTTTTTACTTCGTATTTATCTTCTAATTCCTTTATTACAGTCATAAACTTCTTTTCTTGAGCTTGTTGAGTAAGTCTTCCTAAAACTTCTTGTTTAACAGCTTCAAATGGCATAACATCTGCACCATTCTTAGATTCTACCTTTATTAAGTGATATCCAAATTGAGTTTTAACTGGTTCACTTACTACTCCTGTTTCTAACTCAAATGCAGCATTTTCAAATTCTGGAACCATCATTCCTCTACCAAATTCACCTAAGTTCCCACCTTGCTCTTTTGATGGACATGAAGAATATTCATTTGCAGCTTCTTCAAATGTTAATTCATTATTATCAATTTTAGCCTTTATTTCTGAACATAAATCTTCATTATCAACTAATATATGTTTCGCAGATACTGATTCTTTTCCTTTAAACATTTCTTTATTGTCTTCATAATACTTCTTAGCATCTTCTTCTGTTACAGTAACTTCTGATAATACTTTATTAACTGCAGCTTGAGTTAATAAATCTTTCTCAACTTGCTTTACTTGAGCTTTAAATTCTTCAGTTTTATCTAATTCCATTTCTAAGCCTAATTTGTTCATTAATTCAAATTGAACCATTTGCTCTAATAATTGCTTTTTACCCATATCTGAAGAAAAATAACCTCTTTTATCTTCAGGGTATCTCATTATTATATTATTTAAATCATTTTCTGTTATTTCATTTCCTGAAATTATTGCTAATACTTTATTTTCCATTACATTAACTCCTTTTTATCTTTATATTTAAAATTATAACAGATTTTCCAATGTTGTATACATAAATAAATTTATTATTGTAAATCTAAAAATTAAACTATATAATAATAATTATTATTATTTAATATTTTATACTTAGGAGGTTTATATGATTGAAATCAATTCTATAGTTCCAAATTTTTCACTTATTGGTTCTGACAAAAAAGAACACTCTTTAAGTGATTATAAGGGAAAGAAAATAATACTATATTTTTATCCTAGAGATAATACTCCTGGATGCTCTACTGAAGCTTGTGATTTTAGAGATAATAATTCTATTATTGAAGATATGAATGCAATAGTTATTGGTGTAAGTAGAGATTCTTTAAAAAGTCATGATAAATTTATTGAAAAATTTAACTTACCATTCTTACTTTTAAGTGATGAAGATGAAACTCTTTGTAATTTATTTGGAGTTATTAAAGAAAAAAATATGTATGGTAAAAAAGTAATGGGAATAGAAAGAAGTACTTTTATTATCAATGAAGATGGTGTTCTAGTAAAAGAATACAGAAAAGTTAAAGTAAAAGGACATATAGATACTATTTTAGAAGATTTAAAAAATATGTAACAAAAAAGCACTAACATAAGTTAGTGCTTTTTTCCTGGTGGCTCGACCAGGAATCGAACCAGGGACACGAGGATTTTCAGTCCTCTGCTCTACCGACTGAGCTATCGAGCCACATTACCAGGCAACGTCCTACTCTCCCACACAGTCTCCCGTGCAGTACCATTGGCGCTGTAGAGCTTAACTTTCCTGTTCGGAATGGGAAGGAGTGTTTCCTCTACGCCATCATCACCTGATACTATGATTCTCTAAATCTTCGATTTAGTTAGAATCTTATTTCAAAGAATTTTGTTCTCTGAAAATTGCACATGAATTTTATATTTTTATTGGTCAAGCCCTCGACCTATTAGTATCAGTCAGCTAAATACGTTACCGCACTTACACCTCTGACCTATCAACCTTGTGTTCTTCAAGGGGTCTTACTAGCTTATGCTATGGG
>NZ_JAJNOS010000017.1:0-84025 GCF_021044725.1 Clostridium sp. NSJ-145 | reverse complement strand
ACCTCCTATTTGTCGTGTCAAAAAACTTGTTCATTTAGAAATAATTTCATATAAATATATGAATAAAAAATAAAAAGACCGTCTACTGAAATGATTTTAAAAATCATTTCAGAGACAGCCCCTTATATTTTAACTGATTATAAAAGATTAATATTTGAAAATTAGTTAGTATATAATATAATTGTTATATTATAAACGAGAGTATTTGCAAAATAGGAGATAATATGACAATAAGAAAAAGGTATAAGATTAAAGAGTTTTCTGAGGAAATGGGAGTAACTGTAGATTTGGTTAAACATTATGAGAAGTATGGAATAATTAATCCTATTAAGGAACAGGATTGTAAGTATAGATTTTATACAATTCAACATGGTGAGCGTATTTTGGCTAGTAAAAGATTTAGAAATATGGGATTCACAATTAGGGATTCTGCTAAGATTATGAATGAATATTCTTTGGAAGAAATACAAGCAACATTAGATAATAAAGCTAAGGATATTGAGAAAGAGATAATAAAATTGAATAGTATGAATAAGAGAATTATTGAATTAAAAGAACAGTGCGAGCTTTTTAAAAAATGCGAAGATAAAATAGCTATAGTGATTTCACCAGGGTTCTATTTTTTGAAGCAAACTGAAAATGCTGAATTTGACCAAGATGAAATTACTAAGGAAAGAATTAAGGAATGGATTGAATATTTTCCTTTTGTTACAAAGGCTTTAAAGGTTCCTAAAGATTATTTTACTAATGAGAAATCAATAAATTACCAATGGGGATTAGTCATAGGTGAAGATACTGCTAATAACATAGGTATTAACTGTACATATCCTGTTGAGTATATTAAGCCTCAAAAATGCTATAGATATGTTGTAGCTAAACCTTATAATGGATCTAGCATTGAAGCGTTAGAGGAAGTAGTTAATGAGGTTAAGATAAAAAAATTAAAAGTAGTTGGAGATATGTTTCTAGAGGCTGGAATAGATTCTTTTAATAAAAAGATAAATTGCAGAGAAGTACATTATATATTTTGGATACCTATACAATGAATAAAATTTAACAAAGTTATTGACTAGTGTCTAACACATTAGTTTAAAATTTCCTTGTAAAGAAAATTATAGTATGGGGGAGATTTTAAATGAAAAAGATTGCAGCTTTAGTGTTATCTATAGTCATGGGACTAAGTGTGGTTGGATGTAGTAATACTAATACAAATGGTGGTGGAACAGATAGTAGTTCAAATACATATAAATCAGGAAAATATACTGCTATCGCTACAGGAAATAATGGAGACATAACAGTAGAGGTTGAATTTAATGAAAGCAGCATAGTAGGAATTTCTGTTATCGAAAGTAAAGAAACTGAAGGATTAGGTGATATAGCTATGGATAAGGTTATATCACAAATAGTTGACGGACAAACTTTGGCTGTCGATGTTGTATCAGGAGCGACAAACTCTTCTAATGCTTTATTAGAAGCAGTTGAAAAATGTGCTACTGAAGCAGGAGGAAATATTGATGTTTTAAAAACGAAAACAGAATCAGAATCTGAAAATAAGGTTGAAGAAATTGAAACAGATGTTGTAGTTGTAGGGGCTGGAGCTTCAGGTTCATTGGCAGCTTTAGCAGCAGTTAATAATGGAGCATCAGTAATACTTTTAGAGAAGGCTGGTACTGTAAGTGGAGCAGGGACTATGGCTGGGGGATTATTTGCAGCAGATAGTAACCAACAAAAAGAGGCTGGTAAAGAAGTAGATAAAGAATGGCTATACGAACAGTATGTAAAAGATAGTAGTTATTATGCTAATAGCAGACTTATAACTAAGATAATAGATGAAGCAGGTAAAACAGTTAATTACCTAGAGGAAAATGGTGTTAACTTATTACTTATGGATTCAGGTGCGGGAGCCCAATATGCTCACGTAGGAATGCCTTCAACTATTCACTATTATCAAGATGGTGGATCAGTAGCTATACAAACTTTACATGATAAAGTTGTAGATAATGGGGGACAAGTTTTATATGAAACTCCAGGAGAAGAATTAATATTTGATAAAGATAATAAAGTTGCTGGAGTTATAGCTAAAAAAGCTGATGGAACTACACTAAAAATAAATGCTAAATCAGTAATATTAGCAACAGGTGGGTTCGGTGGAAATGCTGAAATGATGGCAGAGGTATTTGGGGAAAAAGCTGGGACAGGACTTATTGGAACTGCTACTGGTGATGGATTAAATATGGCATGGAGTGCTGGTGCTGCTGAAGAGGGGATAGAAGTTGCTCAATGGTTTGGAATGAAATATGGTCCAGAAGCAAAACAAATGGAAAACTCATCAAAATTGACAGAACTTGTACGTAATCCTCTTTTATTCGTAAATAATAGAGGGGAAAGATTCTGTAATGAAGAAGAAGCTTATGAAAGTGCTGCATTAGGAACATATATGTATAATCAACCAGATGGAGACATGTATATAATACTAAATGATTCAATAATAAATGAAGTAGCTGAAAAAGGTCTTGCAGAAGTATTTGCTGACAGATGGGGACATTTATATGGGCAAGGTTTAACATATCAAGAAGCTGGACATGTTAAAGATTTAGATGCTATGTGTGAAACTAATAGAACTCCTTATGATTATAGTTCAACAATTGAAGATGCAGTAAAGTGTGGTGTAGCATTTCAAGCTGATTCTATTGAAAAACTAGCTGAATTAATCAATGCTCCATATTTAGTTGAGGAAGTTAATAACTATAATGAAATGTGCAAAAACGGTAAAGACACTCAATTCTATAAAGAGTCTAAATATATGTATTCTTTAGAAGAAGGTACTTTCTATGCTGTTAAAGTTGATTTAAGATGTTTAGGAACCCTAGGTGGAGTTAAGATAAATGAAAATATCCAAGCTGTAGATGAAGAAGGAAATCCAATAGAAAATCTTTGGGTTGCTGGGGCTGATGCAGGTGGATTATATGGTAATAATTATGTAATGTTTGAAGGTGGTACTTTAGGATTTGCATATACATCAGGTAGATTAGCAGGTGAAAATGCAGCTAAAAATGCTATATCAGAATAATATATAAAGTTTAAGAAAGCTTTTTTAGAGTATACCCCTAAAATATACTTTAAAATATAAAAAAATCACTTCTATTTTAAATAGAAGTGATTTTTTATTAATTATTTAATTATTATGCATTTTCTAAAACAGCTTCTGTGCTATTATAAATATCTTCATCTAAGGCATTTTCTGATTTAGCTACTACTACTGCTGTTGCAGCATCTCCGACTACATTTAGTGAAGTTACTAGCATTTCTACTGGTCTGTTTATAGCTAATATTAGTGAATATGCAAGTAATGCAGCATCGTTTTGATATCCCATTCCTGTTAATACTGTAAATAGTATTATTGCTCCAGCACCAGGGGCAGCAGGTGTACCTATAGAAGCTATAAGAGCTAATAATGATATTATTGCTATGTTACCAATTGTTATATCATATCCAGCACTTGATGCTATGAATATTGCAGCTATAACTTGCATTATTGCAGTTCCGTTCATGTTTATAGTCATTCCTAGAGGTAATGTAAATGAAGCTATTTCTTCACTTACTCCTAGTTCTTCAACAGTTGTCTTTGTATTTAAAGGTAAAGATGAAGCTGATGAAGAAGTTGAGAATCCAAATAAAGCAACTTTAGAAATTTTCTTAACAAATATAACTGGATTTAATCTAGCAGCTATTAATATAAATAGGGCATATCCGAATACTAAGAATATTAATAATGCAACTACAACAGTCACTACGTAAGCTAAAGCTGGCTTTAAGTGTTCTACACCATATATTGCAAATGTTCTTGTTATAAGAACGAATATAGCTATAGGACCAAACTTAGTTATTACAAATGATAAGAATAAAGTTATTATATTATTTACATCTTCTAATAATTTTTTTAATACTTGAATTTTATCTTCTAATTTATTTAAGCAAAGTCCAGTTACAACTGCTAAGAATACTATTGAAAGTATTCTTCCATTTTGAGTGAATACTGATGCAATGTTATTTGGTATAGTTTGTACTAAAACTAGTAATGGATTGCTTCCTGTTGAACCAGTTTGAGAAGCTATGTTTTCAATACTTACGTTAAAGAATCCTAATTTGTGAGCTGTTATACCAAATATACCAGCAAGTACTAAAGCAAAAACAGATGTCGCTAAGAATCCTAATATAGTCTTATAAGAAATTCTTCCAAGCTTTTTAGTATCGGTAATTCTACACATAGCTAATGCTATTGATGTAAATACCATTGGTACTATTACTAATTGAAGTGAGTTAACAAAAAGTTGACCAAGTATATAGAATATACCTATAGCATCATTAGCACCTTCAACACTTATATCTTGGAATAATATTTTATTTATAGTTTGCCATAATCCAGCATTTCCACTTGCAATTAAGTTTTCTCTTAATAAAAGAAAGCCGGTACCTGCTATTAATCCAATTATAAGAGCTATTGCCATGTGTATAGCTAGTTTATTAGAGTTATTATTTTTAGTTTTTGAGTTCATAATGTCCTCCTAATGTGTATATTTTTATAGGACACCATAAAAAAAGCCTTAATATCCTTTAAGATATTAAGGCAAAACATACTATAGTTTAATTTCACTATATAAAAATAGCATATTAGTAATTAATTTATAAACCGTACTTTTCCTTATTAGTCTCTCTGGACTATCTTAAAGGTATCCTATTGAGAAGAATATATAATATATTGTATAAAATGTCAATTATGTTTATATAAAATATAAGTATACTTTAGCTAAAAATTATATAAATTATTAAATCTATTGATGATTTTAAGTTTATCTGTAAATAAAGTTAAATAATAGAATAATATATTCTATGAGAAATAATAGGAGGGAATATGTGATACGAATATGAATTTCTTAAAAAAATATTTCAAAAAATACTATAAAATGTTTTTTCTAGCTATTGGATGCATTATGCTGGAGGTCTTATGTGACTTACTTCAGCCTACATTAACGTCTACTATAATTGATAAGGGTGTTTCATATAATGATATGAGTGTTGTACTAAAATATGGATTTATTATGATAGGAGTTAGTATTTTTGGAGCATTTATAGCTATTAATAGAAATAAATTTGCAACAACAGTTGCACAAAATTTTGGAGCAGACCTTAGATCAGATGTCTTTAATAAGATACAAAGCTTTGATTTTGATAATATAGATAAATTTGAAAGAGGATCATTAATAACAAGACTTACAAATGATATAACTAACATACAAAATTTTATATATGGATTGATGAGAATATTTGTTAGAGCACCATTATTAGCTATAGGATGCATAATAATGTCTATAAGATTAGATTTAAAGATGTCTTTAATAGTTTTAACTATAGTGCCTATAGTAGGTGGTCTAATATATATAAATTTAAAATACGGCTATCCATACTTTCTTAAGGTTCAAAGGGCTATAGATAAGGTAAATGGAGTTATTAGGGAATATTTAAGAGGAGTAAGAGTTGTTAAAGCTTTTAATAGATTTGATTTTGAAGAAGATAGATTTGAAAATGTTAATGAGGATTTAACTTATAAATCAGTTAGTTCAATGAAATTCATGGCAGTATTTAATCCTGTAATTACACTTATAGTAAATATAGCAATAGTTATTATAATATGGAACGGTGCCACAAGAGTAAATATAGGAACTATACAAGTTGGAAAAATAGTTGCTTTTACTAATTATATGACACAACTTCTATTTGCACTAATGTCAACAACAATGATATTTTCAAGTTTAATACGTGCCAAGACTTCAACTGAAAGAATTAACGAAATATTTTTAGAAGAAAATGATATAAAAGAAATAAGCAGTGATATATGTAATTCTTCAGAAATAGGAAATATAAAATTTGAAAAAGTTACATTCTCATATAAAGGCTTAAAAGGAGAACCTATAATCGATAATATATCATTTACATTAGAAAAAGGAATGACCTTAGGTATTGTAGGCTCTACTGGAAGTGGAAAAACTACATTAATAAATTTAATTCCGAGGTTTTATGATGCTAAGTCAGGAAAAATATTAATAGATGGAGTAGATATAAGAAATTATACTTTTGAAGAATTGAGAGATAAGATATCAATAGTTCCTCAGAAGACAGTGCTTTTTTCAGGAACTATAAAAGAGAATATAAAATGGGGAAAAGAAGATGCTACAGATGATGAAGTTAGAGAAGTTTGTAAAATAGCAGATGCAGATTCTTTTATTACTAGTTTTAATAAAGGTTATGATTCGATTGTTGGACAAGGTGGATCAAATTTATCAGGTGGGCAAAAACAAAGAATAGCTATAGCAAGAGCTCTTATTAAAAGGCCAGAAATATTAATATTAGATGATTCAACATCAGCATTGGATACGGATACTGAATATAGAATAAGAAAATCATTAAAAGAATATTCAAAAGATATGACAACAATATTAATTGCTCAAAAAATTTCATCTGTAATAAATGCAGATAAGATAATTGTATTAGACCATGGGAAGATTGTAGGAGAAGGTACCCATAATGAATTAATGAGTAATTGTGAAGTTTATCAAGATATTTATAAATCACAACAGTAAGGGAGGTGAATATCTTGCAAAATAATAAGGGGTTCGCAGCAGGAACATCAAAAGCTAGTAGGTTTATGAGTAATAATGAAAAACCTAAAAATTTAAAAGAAACATTGGCTAGATTATGGAGACTATTTGGAGATGAAAAAAAGTTATTTTTATTAGTTTTTATATTAATAATAGTAGACACATTAATATTACTTTTAGTTCCTTATTTAATAGGAAAAGCTGTAGATATTATATCAATTGGTATTAATAATGTAGATTTTTCAGTAGTAAAAAAGATAATATATATATTAATAACTATATATATTGTTGATAGTACTATAAACCTTATTCAAGGACTTTCAATGGCTGGTATTTCTCAGAGAATAGTAAAAAATATAAGGAAAAGTTTTTTTGACAAGCTTCAAAAGTTACCTACATCATATTTCGATGCTAATTTAAATGGAGATATTATGAGTAGATTAACTAATGATATAGATAATATAAGTACTACAATATCCTCATCAGTAACGACTCTTATGAGTAGTTCCATAAGTATAGTAGGGTCTTTAGTTATGATGATTGTATTGAGTCCTATTTTGACTATAGCAGGATTAATAACTGCACCTTTAGTTCTTTTATTATCAAAAACAATTGCTAAGAGAACTAAAATATATTTTAAAGAGCAACAGGTGGCTTTAGGAAATTTAAATGCACATATTGAAGAAAGTATTTCAGGATTAGAGGTTATTAAAGCTTTTAATCATGAAGAAAATATAAAATCTACATTTGAAGACTTAAATAAAGATTTAAGAATAAAAGGGTATAAGGCACAAATATGGACTGGTTATTTAATGCCATTAATAAATGTAATAAATAATTTTGGGTTTGCAATGATAGCTTTATTAGGTGGGATATTAGCAGTTAATAATATGATAACTATAGGAATAATTGCATCATTTATAAGTTATAGTAAACAATTTGTAAGACCTTTAAATGATATAGCTAATATATTTAATACTTTACAATCAGCACTTGCAGGAGCTGAAAGAGTATTTGAAGTATTAGATCAAAAAGAAGAGGTAGAAGATAAGGAAAGTTGTAATGAATTAACAGATGTAAAGGGAGAAGTAGAATTTAAAAATGTAAGCTTTGGATATAATGATGATAATATAGTTTTGCATGATATAAACTTTAAAGTTGAACCAGGAAAATCCTTAGCTATAGTTGGAGCAACAGGTTCAGGAAAAACTACTATAGTAAATTTATTAACTAGGTTTTATGAAATAACAGAAGGGTCTATAACTATTGATGGAGTTGATATACGGGATTATTCAAGGGATAGTTTGAGGAGAAACTTTGGAATAGTTCTTCAAGATACCTATTTATTTTCAGGAACAATAAAAGAAAATATTATGTATGGAAAAGAGGATGCAACAGATTTAGAAATAATATCAGCTGCAAAGATAGCAAATGCACATACATTTATATCAAGATTACCAAATGGATATGATACAGTTCTTTCTGAAGGTGGTAGTAATTTAAGTGCGGGACAAAAACAATTATTAGCTATAGCTAGAGCTGTATTATCAAATCCTTCAATATTAATATTGGATGAAGCAACAAGTAATGTAGATACTAGAACCGAGCTTAGAATTCAACAAGCTATGCTAAGTTTAATGAAAGGTAGAACAAGCTTTATAATAGCACATAGATTAAGTACAATAAGAGATGCAGATAATATAATGGTTGTAGAGGATGGAAGAATAATTGAATTTGGAAGTCATGAGGAGCTTATAGCCAGGGGTGGAAAGTATTATAATCTATATATGCTTAATAAAATAGGATAATTGTAAAATAGATTTATATAAATGAGATAATAGTCGATAAAGTACTATAAGAAATTTGAACTTATAAAACTTCTAAGGAATAACTTAATATAGAGAATGTTTTTGAGGAAAACTATGGGCAAGGTAATTGATATAACCGATATTTTAGCTTTAAGAAAGGCTGTTAGAATATTAGAGTTATTAGATAAAGATTATGATTATGATGTACTTAAAGCTCATCCTAATATATGTAGAGAAATAATAGTGTTATTTGGAAAAGAGCTAGATAAGCCAGAGAATAGTAAAAATGAATATCTATCATAATTTTATCATTACAATTTTTAAAAATATATAATGATAAAATTATAAATAAAAAAGAGGCTTTACGCCTCTTTTTTATCTATTAGCTAATACCTAATATGTTATTTATTTCATTTTTGTAAGCATCTGCTTTTGCACCGAAGATAGCTTGAATTCCGTTACCAACTTCCATAACACCAGCAGCACCTAAATTCTTTAATTCAGCTTTATCTACTTTAGCTTTATCTTTAACTTCAACTCTTAATCTTGTGATACAAGCATCAACAGATACTATGTTTTCTTCTCCACCTAAAGCAGCTAATACAGCAGGAGCTTTTTCAGCTATTTCACCTTTACCAGTAGATGTAGTAGTAGCTTCTGTCTTTCCACCTTTTTGAGCTTGGAAATCAGCTTTAGTGTAAAGTTTAGTTTCTTCTTCTTCATCTCTACCAGGAGTCTTTAAGTTCATCTTAGTAATCATGAAGTAGAATACGAAGTAGTAAACTACTGCATATATTGCACCAACAACTAATACCCAGATCCAGTTAGTAGGAACACCTGCACCTGCTGGAAGTAAACCGAATAATGAGAAGTCAATTACACCACCAGAGAATGTCATACCTATGAATACATTTAATATATCCATTAACATGAATGATAAACCTGCAAGTACACAGTGTACAACATATAGTACTGGAGCAACGAATAAGAATGTAAATTCTAATGGTTCAGTTATACCAGTTAAGAATGAAGTAACAGCAGCAGCTAATAATAATGATCCAACAACTTTCTTCTTGCTTGGAAGTGCAGCTCTATACATAGCAAATGCAGCAGCAGGAAGACCAAACATCATGAATGGGAATTTACCAGCCATGAATCTTGTAGTACCGCTAACAATATCATTCATAACTGATGCAGAAGCACCTACTAAATCAGTCATGCTTGATAATTGAACGAAGTAAGCAGTATTAGCACCAGCAACAGTTTGGAATGATCCGTTTACTAAAACTTGTGCTTCAACGAAAGAACCATACCAGAATGGAGTATAGAATACGTGATGTAAACCAAATGGTATTAATGCTCTTTCAATTAATCCGTAGAAGAATGTTCCAATTGTACCTGCTTCTCTAACAAGGTTAGCAATTACAGATATACCATCTTGAACTAAAGGCCATGCAAATGCTAATACAGCACCAACTAAAGCCATAACTAATGAAGTTATTATTGGAACAAATCTTGATCCTGAGAAAAATCCAAATACTGGTGGGAATTGGATTGTGTGGAATCTATTGTGTAGACTTGCAGTAACTATACCTGTAATAATACCACCGAATACTGACATATTTAATGTGAATATTCCAAGATTAGTAGTTACGTAAGTACCATATTCTCCAACGTTATCAGGAGTTAAAACTCCTAATTGAGTAACACCTAAACCTAAAAGTGTAGAAATAACTTGGTTCATAACTATGAATCCAAATACTGAAGCTAAAGCAGCAGTACCTTTGTCTTTCTTAGCAAGACCAACTGCAACACCAACAGCGAATAATAGTGGTAAGTTACCGAATATTATATCACCTATATTTTTCATAACTGTTAATATAGCAGTAACGGCTGGAATACTAACGAAAGAAATTAGTGGACCATAAACTGCTGGTGGATTTGATAAACCACCGATACCTAATAATGCACCACCAACACCAAGTAATATACCTGCTATTGGAAGAGCAGCGATTGGAAGCATTATTGCTTTACCGATTCTTTGTAAAAATTGCATCATTTTATTATTCCTCCTTAGACAGTATTATTATATCCATTTTACAAAGTTATAATTAACTTTGTATTACACGGCCATAAAAAATAAAAAGGCCTAAATATCTATAAAAAATATACTATCACAGAGAAAATATTTTGTAAAGGTTTTTTTGGAAAGGTTTTATAATTTTTTGAATTTATAGTTTTATATTCAAATTTTTATAGTTATTCTCTTTATTATTTAAAGCTATATCTACGTAATGTTTAATAAATGGAGATGGACAGCTTTTTAAGAGATTAAATCCTTTTGAAGAAATAATACTATCCCAAGATATTTCTTCAGAATCATCATTATATTTAAGTCTAATATTAGATAGTGTTTCACACATGGCTTTAAGCTCTTCTTCAGTATAATCATCACTATATGATAATCTTTTAAAGTTTTGGTTATAGACAAAGTTTTTAAAAGATTTTTTTGAATTACTCTTAAATGAAGGATCAAAGTTATCCATATTTAGTGTTGCAATTTCATAGGATAGAGATTTATCTTTATTAAATGTAGCTATGCCATACTGTTGAGGATAAATAGCTAAAGAACTACTTGCTATATCAGTTAAAATAGAATTATCTAGAGAAGTACTCTTTATGCTTTGAAAATGAATATGTCCAGTAAAGCACAGATGTATATTATTATTTTTTAAGGTGTTTAAAACCTCGTCACTATTATCTAAAGTAAATCCACTATAGATATAATTGCTATGGTTAATTATATTGTGATGAGATACAGCAATAATTTTTGCATTATTATTTTTAGCTAATTTACCGCAATTATTTATCCAATTTAATGTATCCTTAGAAATACATCCATTAACTTCAGGATAGTTTATGGATAAATTATTGTTATATAAATTATCATCTAGCATGAGTATGTATAATTTATTAGAAGGAGCTACTAAGTAACTTAATGATGATTTATCTTTTGATATAGCATCATTAAAACCAAAGTCCTGATATATGTTTATAAACTCTTCTTTAGAAACAAAATCAGCTTTATATTGATTTTCTTCTTTGAATCCACGGGCATTAGGATTATTTATATCATGATTTCCAGGAATTATGTAAACATCAACTCCAGAAGCTTTTATTTCTGCAAGCTTTGATGATAAATCTAAATGACTTTGCTTTTCACCATTAAGCGTTAAATCACCACTTAAAATTAGAAAATCAGGCTTTCTATTTTTAATTTCATTTGCAAATTCATTAAAGATTTCACAGATGAATTCTAGTTGTTTTCCATCTCCATTTTTATTAAATCTATTAAATGCAATGCCATAATCCGTTAGAGATTTAGATAAATAATGAATATCACTACTAATATAAAAAGTAAGCTCATCAGTAGTATTTATATTATCAGTAAAAGATAATTTTGAAGTATATTGGGTATAAGGTTTAAAAAACATATATATTATGATGATTATAGTAGAAAAAAAGAGCGGAAGATAAAAATTTTTAATATTTTTCATAGTATACTCCTTTTATAAAAAGCATTTATATCTATAATTTCCCAAAGAGAATAGTATTATGAGTGTATTTACAAATAAATAGAATTTTCTATAAAATTTAGTTTATAGTATAATATTGAATATATATAAAGATAGGAGTGAGTGTATGTTATTATTTGAATTAAACAAAGAGGAATCAAGAGCTTTTATGAGATTGGTTTCTGAGTTCGTAACTGTTGATAAGAAAATCAATAAGGAAGAAAAAAGTGTAATAGAAAAATATTTAAATAAATTAAATATGAATAAAGAGGAAATTAATGAAATTTCTCATACAGAAGCTATAGAGATATTAGATAAGTCAGAAGATAAAATAAAGAATATGGTGTACTTTGAACTGTTAGGGGTTGCTTTAATTGATGGAGATTATGAAACTTCAGAAGTCGATTATTTAGAAGAAGTTGCAGATAAATTTAATATTTCTAGAGCAACAAAAATAGCTTTAGCTAATTATTATTTTGATGTTGATAAAATGAAAAATAAATCAGAAGAGGAAGTTAAAGAAAAACTGATAAAAATATTAAATTAAAATAAAATAGTTGTTGCGGTAGTATATGTTTAACTTACCGTAACGACTTTTTTATTTTATGATGAATATAATAAGTTCAATTTATAGTGATAATCTATAAGTTGAAGGGTTGATAAATCCTAACTGAAAATGTAGGTTTCGATTTACTAAATGCAATTGTAAGGAATGAGCTAGTAAATGTGGAATAGAATATAAAAATGAATAAATAAAACAATAAAATGAATAAATAACATCTATAAAAATATAAAATAATCTTTATAATTATTAGAAATTTTGTTATTCTAGTTTATGTTGTTAACAAGATAAGAGGAATAATTATGTAAAAATTAGTTTGTTATTAAATTATAATTTGGAGAGATGAACAAATGAAGAAAGTTGATTTAAAGGCTATTGATTGGAAAGCAATAGTAAAAGAGTATTTTATAATAACTTTAGGTTTAATTTTGGTTGCTGTAGGGATAGAGTATTTTTATGCACCAAATAATCTTGCAGCTGGAGGAATAAGTGGGTTAGGTATAGTAGTTAATCATTTTATACCATTCTTAACACCGAGTGTATTTTGTTTCTTTGTAAATATAGCGTTATTTATTCTAGCATTCTTTTTAATTGGAGGAGACTTTGGAATAAAGACTCTTTATGGAACCTATGGATTAATATTTATAATGTGGGTTATTGAAAAGTTTTTAAACCCAGTAGCATTAACTAATGATTTAATGTTAGCATCGATTTTTGGACCAGCTATAATAGCTTTTGGTATGGCTATAGCTTTTAATGCTAATGCATCAACAGGTGGAACTGATATAATAGCTAAATTACTTAATAAATATACAACATTTAACATAGGAATTTCATTGGCAATAATAGATATATTGGTTACAGTAGCAGCTGCTATCGTATTTGGGGTTGATACAGGTTTTTATGCATTCTTATGTGTAATATTAAATGGGTTTTTAATAGATAAGTTCATTGCTATGTTTAATAAGACAAAGCAAGTAACAGTCATAAGCGATAAAAATGATGAGATATCTAAATTTATAATAGAAACTTTAGATAGAAAGTGTACATATTTTAAAGGTTCAAGCGCAAATAGTGGAGAATCTAAGGAAATAATTTATGCAATAGTAAAACAAAAAGAGTTAAATAAATTAAAAGATTTTATAGATAAGATAGATGAAAAAGCATTTATAACAATAGGACAAGTTGATGAAGTAAGGGGTAGTGGTTTCCCAAAATTAGAAGGTATTTAAGCTTTTTATAAATAAAATGTAAACTAATATTTAATAAGTTATTAAATATTAGTTATTAATGCCTACTTCCAATAACACTCTATTGAGAGAAGATATAAAGTAATATAAAATGAACCTATAATATTTAGGAGGGATAAATAATGCAAGCTTTTATAGTAATAGGACTTTTAGTAGCAGCAGTGTTTGCATCATATAAATTAGCTATAGAAAAACAACAAAATAAAATAATATGGCCCGCAATAACATTATTGATAGGACCTGGAATATTTATAATTCAATACTTAGTATCAGTTTTCAAAAATAATAAAAAATTCGCTTAAAATATGAAAAGAAAAGCTTAAATTTCCACAAAAGCTTTTCTTTTTTTATTAGTTATTAACAGAGGATTTTGAAATGCAAAAAATATTATTAGTAATATTGAAATTTTGTTTAATATTAGAAAAAAATCTAAGAGTTATCCACAATTAGTAGGCTTTGAAATGGAATATTTTCAATAAAAAGGTATAAAAGAACTAAAGTTCTGTTAAAACTGTTGAAAATTATCCACAAAATGTGGATAAACATTAAAAACTGTTGAAAAGTCTATAAAAGATATTGACACAATATATTATGTATAAAAAGTAGACAAACCCAATATAATGGGTGTCGTTGAAAAAACTCATAATTTGTTGCATAATGTAACTTAATAAAAAATATAAATAACAGAGTTATCAACAGAATCAACACTATTGTGGATAAATACTGTGGATAAGCATCCGATTTGTGAATAAATTCATTTAAAAATCTAATAAAAAATAAAAAGTTGTGGATAACTATTGTTAATTCGTAACTTTTTAATGCTATAATTAGACAAAATTAGTATTTACTATGGAGGAGAAATTTATGAATTATAATAAGAGAATTTTAAGAGCTGAATTTATAAATAGGCCTAATAGATTTCATGCAAATGTTATTGTAAATGGAGAAGAGATAAAAGTTCATGTTCCTAATACAGGTCGTTGCAGAGAAATACTTGTACCAGGTTGCACTGTGTATTTAAGAGAGGAAAACAACCCTACAAGGAAGACCCCCTACGATTTAATAGCCGCAATTAAAGGAGATAAGCTTATAAGCATAGATTCTCATATACCTAATAAGGTTGTAGAAGAAGCTCTTAATAATAGAAAGATTGAGAAGTTAGAAGAATACACTAATGTATTAAGAGAAAAAACATTTGGAAAAAGTAGATTTGACTTTAAAATATCGAAAGATAATGGAGAGGAATATTTCCTAGAGGTTAAGGGCGTTACACTAGAGGATGAAGGTTATTGTAGATTTCCTGATGCCCCAACAGAAAGAGGAGCAAGACATCTTTTAGAGTTAGTAGAAGCTAAGAAGCAAGGATATGGTGCAGGAGTTATGTTTTTAATACAAATTGAAGATGTAGAAAAGTTTTCACCAAATGATGAAAGAGATCCTAAGTTTGGTGAAGCACTAAGATTTGCAGCAAGTAATGGAGTAGATATTTTTGCTTATAGCTGTATTGTTACAGAGGATGGAATAGAGATAAATAAACCTATTGAAATAATACTTTAATAAATTAAAAATACTACGAGCTAAGCTCGTAGTATTCTAATTTTCTTCTCTTATTAACTCTACAGTTAATATTTTTCCGTTATATTCAACTTTAGCTGAATCAACCATTACACCGATTAAAGTAAGTTCACATTCTACTTCACTTTCTCCACCTAATTGCCAATAGCATTCTTCAACCTCTTGTTGTCTAGGTCTATTAAGTATAGTATTTAATTGATTTAATTTTTCAGTTGATATATTAGCTACATCTCCAGAAATTAAAAAATGTGATTTAGTTTCATCAGAATTGAAATCTAGATGAATGTTTTTGTTTCCTAACTTTTTAAAGTATGTTACCATCTCATTAATAATTTTAAGGTTTTTTTCAAGTTTAAGTTTCATACTAACTCTCCTTTTTAAATGCTGTTATTAATGGAACAAGAATCATCGCAGTAAATCCAGCAGCAAAACCATTATTATATAAGTTAAGTGCACCGTGAAGATATCCTGTATTACATACTATGCAAACATGTATAAATCCTGCTAAAATTCCATATTTCCAACCAAACATACCTGATATAGGAGCTAAACAAGTTGAAAATAATATTGCTAGTGTTAAGCCAGCTGAAGATACTGGATTAATATGTATCATTGCAGCTATTGTTGCACCAATCATTACTGGGAAGACATTTCTAACGTTTTTACCAAAACATCCAAATCCTACAATAGTAAATATACCACAAATAGATCCACCGTTTATGTCTATACCTAGAGCAAGTATAAATAGAGTTGATAAAATACCTAATATACCCATATTTATATATACGGTCTCTCCAAATGAAGTATAGAAATCATTAACTAAACGTCCACTTTGCTTTGTAATATTAATCATATTATTTTTAATATCTTTTGATGAAATTAAGCCAACTATTATTAAGTAAATAAATATTATAAACAGGAAGACTAAAAGAGAAGTTTGATTTCCTGTATACCATTCTAATCTACTTTCAAAAGTGATATTGAAAAGTCTAAATATAGACATAAGCATTGTTCCTATTATTCCACAAGCAAAGCCTACATTATATAAATTATAACCGTTATGTGCTTTAACAGAGTTACTAGCTATTGGTGGTAATATAAAGCCAACTAATATTCCTAAAAGTATTCCTATTATTAATGAAGGCATTTTAGGAAGATAATCAGTGTAATATAACTGAGTAACTATAGGAGATAAAGAAGTTCCTAATAAAGCTGCTAGAGTATAATTAGAAAATTTCTCTTTCTTATATCTACTAAATAAATACACTCCAAATATTATTGGCCATACATTTAATATATTCTTACCAAGAAATGCGAAGGCTGTAACAACCCATAAAGCCATTATTGTAGATCCATTAGGGACAATATTAGTAAATATAAGCAGTAACAGACATAATAAACTTGTTAATGCTGCATTTATAATACCTCCACCTATTCCCCCTACTTGAATATAATCAGTTATTAATATGTCTGGAGTAAGCAATATATTTTTTAGTCCAGAAAATATTTCAGCAGGAGTATTAACTATAAAACCAAATAAAATCATAAAAATATACAAGAGCATTAAAACTTTATAAGGCTTATAAAAATTTTTTCTTAAGTCCATAAAATTCACCTCTATGAGAGTGTAACAGATGATACTTAAAAAATAAATTAAATTTTTATAAAATATATTTAAATATGTCTACAAAATAGTATAATTAGTGATGATAGTTAACTTTATGGTGAGGAGAAGTGGAAAAAATGGAAAATAAAAGAATAAAGAATGTTCCTGAAATAAAAGGTATATTAAGAAGTCATGTTGTAGAAGTTCCACCATGTATAAGAGATTGTTCAGGAATAAAAATTTTTGGAAAGAGAATAAAGTCTTTATTATTTACAACAGATGTTGCAATTATAAGGAATACTAATGCTGATGCAATAATAGCAGTATATCCATTTACTCCACAACCGTTAATAACTCAAGCTTTAGTTATGGCTGCTGATGTTCCAATATTTTGTGGAGTTGGTGGAGGTATAACTCAAGGGAAAAGAGTTGTTAACCTAGCTTTAGATGCAGAGTTTAAAGGAGCTATGGGAGTAGTAGTAAATGCACCAACATCTAATGAAATATTGAGAAAGATAAGAGAAACTATAGATATTCCTGTTATAGTGACAGTTGTATCAGAGTGTGAGGATATAAAAGCAAGAATAGAAGCTGGAGCTACGATACTAAATGTATCAGGTGGAAAAAATACAGCTAAGATAGTAAGAAAGATAAGAGAAGAGTTTCCAGATTTTCCAGTAATGGCAACTGGAGGACCAACTGAAAAGACTATTAAAGAAACAATAGAAGCAGGAGCTAATGCAATTACTTATACGCCACAATCTACAGGGGATGTAATGAGTGAACTTATGGATAAATATAGAGGAGTATAGTCGATAAGCAAGGTAAGAGTTGACTATACCAAGTGAAAGCTTTCTGTAAAAAAGGTAAAAAGTCTGTTAACGTAAAGGTTAAGATTTTTTTGTAGAAAAGAGAAAGAGTTTACTTATAAAGAGAGTAAGCATTTTCTTCGTAAAAATGTAACTTTATTTATTGAAGTTAAATATTTAGTTAATATATTTGGATGACAGATGGCTAGTTTTATTAGATTTTAAACTCGTCATTTGTCTTTATTCATTTTATTTCATTAATTAGGAAATAAATTTGAAACATAAATGACATAAATATAATGTAGAATTATTGCAGAGTAATTAATATGAGATAATATACTTTCTTTTATAGAGTATTAATTACTACTTAATTTGGTTAAGTAATAGATTTACGTATAAAGTTATGTTATACTGTAATATAACTGAAAATCCAAATTTTAATTTGGCTATTTGAAGTTACTCCTATGAGCGTATGCGAATAGTGAGTTTCGTCAAAAATCCAAATTTCACCCACGGGGTACATGTAATTTGAAGTTAACTAAGAGACTAAATTTTAATTTAGTAGCTTGCAGTTACACTGTAAGTGTACTCCTACGAGCGTATGCGAATAGTGAGTTTCGGCTAAAATCCAAATTTCATCCATGGGATACACGCAACTTAGCTATTTAAACTATATAGAAAGTATATGTTCATAATAGAATGGGAATAGTTTGGTTTAGATATAAATAATTTAATATAGGGAGTAGTTTATATGGGTAGAGAATTTTATGTTGTAGATAGAATTGAAGAAGCATCTCTTGTATTAGAAAGTTACAATGGGGAAATAATTGTAATAGAAAAATCAAATGTTAATAAGTTGCCTAATGAAGGTGATGTGTTAATAGAGGATAATAATTTCTTTTACATAGATGAAGAGGAAACGGTAAAAAGAAAAGAAAAAATTAAAAATATAACGAAAGGTATATGGGCTTAGATTATGGATGAATTCAATAATAACGATGGATACATACATGAAGAAGGAAAGACTTCTAATGTAGATAATAATATTGAAAATTCAAAGCTAGAAAAGCGTAGTGAGAGAAATGCTAAAAAAAATGAGAAAACAGGTTTCTTTTATGATTGGGTAGTTCCGATACTTATAGCTGTAGTTTTAGCTGTATTAATAAACAAATTTATAGTATTTAAGGTTAAGATACCATCAGAATCTATGGTTCCAACTTTGAATGTAGGGGATAGGCTATTTGTAACTAGAGTATATAATCCTGAGAATTTAGATCGTGGAGATGTAGTAGTTTTCCATTCTGATGAAAAAAATGAAGATATGATAAAGAGATTAATAGGAAAACCAGGAGATCAGATAGTAATAAAAGATGGAATTGTTACCGTAAATGGAGAAACTCTTTATGAGAATTATATTGGAACACCAGATAAATTTAATGGGACATATGAGGTCCCTGAAGGGAAATATTTCTTCTTAGGAGATAATCGTTTCTTCTCAAGTGATTCAAGATATTGGGATAACCCGTATATAGACTCTAGTGATATTATGGGAAAAGCACAATTGAAAGTATATCCATTTGATGATTTTGGTATGATTAAATAATGTTAAATTAGGGAGAAGACATATGAGTGAAAATGGACCAAATAAAAATAATATGAATAATAACAATAATAATGCACCAAAGAAAAAGAATAATAAATTTCTTATAATATATGCAGTTATAGCATTCTTATTCTTGTACTCATTTAGTACAGCAAAAGACATGTTAACAACTACTCAAATATCTTATAATGAATTTATTCAGTTAGTTGAAAATAAGGAAATAGAAAGAGTTAGTACAGAAGGAACTGCCTTAGTAATAGTACCTAAAGATACTAGTGAATATAAAGGTAAAGTTCTTTATACTGGTAATGTAGATAATCCAGAGTTAATAAACTTATTAACTGAAAATGGGGTTGATTTCTACCCAGAAATAGTTAAACAAAATTCAGCTATAATGGATTTCATAATAATAAATGTTTTACCATTTGTATTAATGTTCTTTATTGTTAGATTCATCTTTAATAAGATGGGTAAAAAAATGGGCGGTGGCCCAATGGGAATGGGTAAAAGTAATGCTAAAATATATATGGAAAATGATATAAAGATTACTTTTGATGATGTTGCAGGTCAAGATGAAGCTAAAGAGTCATTAACAGAAATAATAGACTTTTTAAATAATCCGAAGAGATATACTGAGATAGGAGCAAAATTACCTAAAGGAGCTTTATTAGTAGGGCCTCCAGGAACAGGTAAAACTTTACTTGCGAAAGCTGTTGCAGGAGAAGCTAAGGTTCCATTCTTAACTGTATCAGGCTCAAACTTTGTTGAAATGTTTGTTGGTATGGGGGCAGCTAAGGTTAGAGATTTATTCAAAGAAGCAGAAAAGAATGCTCCTTGTATAATATTCATAGACGAGATAGATTCTATAGGTAAGAGTAGAGATAATCAAATGCAAAGTAATGATGAAAGAGAACAAACTCTTAATCAATTACTAACAGAAATGGACGGATTTGATACTTCTAAAGGTATAGTTATCTTAGGAGCAACAAATAGACCAGAAATATTAGATAAAGCTCTTTTAAGACCAGGTAGATTTGATAGAAGAGTTATTGTTGACAGACCTGACTTAATAGGAAGAAAAGCTATATTAAGAGTTCATTCAAAAGATGTTAAGATGGCACCAGATGTAAACTTAGATGAAATAGCTAAGGGTACTCCAGGAGCTGTAGGGGCTGACCTTGCAAATATAGTTAATGAAGCTGCTTTAAGAGCTGTTAAGCATAAAAGAGATGAAGTAATTCAAGAAGACTTACAAGAGGCTGTTGAAGTTATAATTGCTGGTAAGGAAAAGAAGGATAGAATACTTTCAGCTCAAGAAAGAAAGATAGTAGCATTCCATGAAGTTGGTCATGCGCTTGTTGCTGGACTTTTAGAAGGAACTGATCCAGTACATAAGATTACTATAGTGCCAAGAACGATGGGAGCTTTAGGTTATACAATGCAATTACCTGAAGAGGAAAAATACCTAGTATCTAAAGAAGAATTATTAAATCAAATAACAGTTATGCTTGGAGGAAGAGCTGCTGAAGAAGAAGTATTTAATCTTATTTCTACAGGAGCATCTAATGATATTGAAAGAGCAAGTCAAACTGCTAGAAGCATGGTAACTGTTTATGGTATGACAGAATCATTTGATATGATGGCATTAGAATCAATTCAAAATAGATACTTAGATGGAAGAGCAGTAAGAAATTGTAGTGAAGAAACTTCAACTTTAGTAGATAAGGAAATATTAAAAATAATAAGAGAATGTCACGAAAAGGCAAGAACTTTATTAAGAGAAAATAGAGATTTATTAGATAAAATTTCTGAATATTTACTAGAAAAAGAAACTATATACGGAGACGAATTTATGAAGTTCGTTCATGAAAAATATCCTGAATTAAAAAAGGATAAAAAAGAAGATAATGAAATCGCAGTAGAAGCAGATAATAATACTTTAGTAGAAGAAATAATTGCTAAAGATGAATTAACTGCTGAAGTAATAGAAGAGCAATCTAATGTAGTTAATGATGATGCTGAAATTGAAGGCACTGAACTTGATGAAGCAACTGTTACTGTAGATGACGAAGAAACAAAATAATTCGCTAAAGAAAAAGAGAAATATACGCTAAAGCGTGATAAATATTGGCTTTCGCCAGGAGAAATGTATGCCATTGGCATAGATTAATATTGCCTGACAGCAAGAGATTATAACTCTGCCGTCAGGCATGTTTAACTTAACAGGATAAAAGATAATATCTCTATAATTATGTAAATGTAGTGATATTACATGCTGCCATTTGATAAATAGAGATAAACAGGAGGTTTTTAATGAATAAGTTTGAGTTTTTACAAGAAGAGCAAAATTTAGATTATACTCTTAAGGTATTAAACCATGAAATTCTTAATTATATAGAAAAGAGAAAAGGTATAGCTGAGTATATACTTGAATATAGAAAGAAATTTATAGAAGAACATAGAGATGACGAAGATAAGTTAATTGAGTACTTCGACCATGAAAAGTATGTTAAGGAAGAGTCTTATAAGACTATAGATAAAAAATTAGCAGAGTACACTAAGCTTAAAGAAAATCCTTACTTTGGAAAGGTTTCTTTTGCTGATGATGGTATTCAAGAAACAATTTATATTGGGAGATATGGATTAAATAGAGAAGGTGAGTTTGAACCAGTTGTAGTTGACTGGAGAGCACCTGTATCATCTTTATTTTATAAAGGAACTTTAGGTGAAACTAGTTATAAGTCTCCAAATGGAGAAGTACCAGTAGATATTTTATCTAGAAGACAGATAATGATTAAAAAGGGAGTTCTTCAAGGATTCTTTGATTCAGACGTAGATGTTAAAGATGAGATACTTCAAATGATACTTTCTTCAAATACAGGAGAAAAGCTTAAAGATATAGTAATGAGTATTCAACAGGAACAAGATGAAATTATAAGAGAAGATAGGCAAAAGGTTGTTGTAGTTAATGGGGTTGCAGGTTCAGGAAAGACTACTATAGCTCTTCATAGAGTAGCTTATTTGCTATATAATTTTAGAGAACAATTAGGAGATAAAGTTCTTATCTTAGGACCAAATGATATTTTCATAGACTATATTGGAGAAGTTCTTCCTACTTTAGGGGAAGGTGGAGTAAGACAACAAACATTTGTTAATTTTGCTATGAGTGAAATTGGGCTACAAGAATATGTTGTAGATTTTACTGAGTATTTAGAAAAGGCATTAAGAGGAAATACCGAAGTCATTGATGAGATAAAATATAAATCATCACAAGAGTATATTGACTTTTTAGATAAAAAATGTAGTGAATTTGAAGAAAGTTATTTTAAAATTAAACCAGTAACTTATTTCGGTGAAGAAATAGTAGGAGTAGAAGAAATAAAAGAATTATTTGAAAAGCATTATAAATATATGCCTTTATTTAGAAGAAGTAAAAAAATAGAGAGAGTTCTTATATCCAAGATAAAGGATAAGAGAGATGAAAAAGTAAGGGAGCTTAATGCAGAAGTTAAAGAAAAACTTGCAAGTCTTTCAGAAGATGAACTATTAATTGAACAAAATAATATTGAATTTACTAGAAGAATTAGAGTAAGAGAAATAGTAAGAGAAGTTATGAAAGCAAAGGCTGAATTAGCTGCTTGGATAGATCATAAGAATATCGTGGATATTTATAAAGAGATTATGGATATTGAAACTTTATCTTACTTAGATTTAGCACCGATACTATATCTAATGATTAAGCTTGATGGTAAGAAGTGCAAGAGTGAAATAAAGCATATAGTTATTGATGAGGCTCAAGATTATAACATGCTTCAATTTATAGTTTTAAAAGAACTAACTGGGTGTAGAAGTTATACTATAGTTGGAGATGCAAATCAAAGATTAATTAAAGCTACAGAAGAGGCTGCAATGCTTAACTTAAAATCACTTTTTGGTGGATTTACAAAGTATTTTGAACTTAATAAGAGTTATAGATCAACTTATCAAATTATGCAATATGCAA
This sequence comes from Clostridium sp. NSJ-145, assembly GCF_021044725.1. Taxonomy (NCBI): domain Bacteria; kingdom Bacillati; phylum Bacillota; class Clostridia; order Eubacteriales; family Clostridiaceae; genus Clostridium; species Clostridium sp. NSJ-145. The sequence goes on along the minus strand of NZ_JAJNOS010000017.1, from coordinate 60,578 downwards.
ATAAATTACTTGATGAACATGCTATTGTGCCATTTGTTAGAGAAGGTAAATATGATGTTGAAGAAATTGATATAAAGGATAAGGAAGATTTAATAGATACTTTATTAGAGACTCTTGAATCTTATGAAGATGAAAACTATGAAAATGTAGCTATAATAGTTAAAGGTAAGAAAGAATTGAAAGAAATAGCTCCAGAATTAAAGAAATTTACGAAGATTCTTTCTTTTGATAGAGAGGATTTAATATACAGAGGTGGAAGAGTAATAATTCCATCATATTATGCAAAAGGTTTAGAATTTGATGGAGTTATAGTAGTAAATCTAGATGATGAAACAGATAGCCTAGTTAAATATATTATGTGTACTAGAGCACTTCATAGATTGAATGTAATTAATTTTAAAAAATAATTGAATTATAAAAAAGGTGTTTCAGTTGATATAAACTTTTTAGTAGTGTTTTTATAGCTATTATTAGAAGGAATTTATCAATATTAAGAAACACCTTTTAAATTTAATATATATCTTAGTTTGTTAAGAGTGAAATATTGTGAAATTTATTTTAAAATATAATGTGAAATACTGTAATTTATAAATTTTATGGTAATATAGTATTATACAATGATAATAAATATATATACAATTCAATACAATACAAAGTAATCGTTTTAAAAGGAGTTTAGTTAAGAACAATGAAAATTAATGAACCAATATATATTAAAATAGAAAAATATTTAAGGGAGTTAATAGACTCAGAGAAAATAAAACCAGGTGAATTATTACCGTCGGAAAATCAATTAAGTGAAGAATTTAACGTAACGAGAATGACAGTAAGGTCAGCTTTTAATAATTTAGTTAAACAAGGATATATTATTAGAAAAAGAGGAATAGGAAGTATAGTTTTAGGAAATAAAGTTTCTGATAATATGGGAGCGATGGAAAGCTTCACAAAAGAAATGTTGAGAAAAGGATATGAAGTAACAACTAAACTTATAAGTTTACTTGTCATAGAAGCTGATGATACTATAAAAGAGAGATTAAATATAGAAAAAGGCGAAAATGTTTGGGAGATAAAAAGAGTACGATATGCTAATGGCGAACCGGTATCATATATGATAACTTATATGCCTGTGAAGATGTTTCCTAACTTAAAAAAAGATGATTGTATATCTTTGTACAATTATATTAGAGATAATAATTATAATATATATAAAGCAAATCGTACAATTGAAGCTATAATTTCAAATGCAGAGCTTATTAATTTGCTTGAGTTAGATTCTGAAGCTCCGATATTGCATATAGAACAGGTTGGGATATTACAAAATGGAGAAGCTTTTGAATATTCACATACTTATCATTATGGATATAAATTAACATTAAATGCTCTTGTAGAAAGCTAATAAGTTAATATTAAAAATTAAATTTAAAATAGTTTTAAAATATATTAGATTATATATTTTATTTAGATTGATCTATTGGTAAATCTAGATAAAAATGTATAGTTTGGTATATTTTTTTGATTTAAATTAGGAATTAATAACTTATAATAATAAAATTACCAAAATAATTTTTTTGGAAATAAGGAAAAATATTATTTATTAAATAAAGTTTATAAAAAGCACTTGAAATGTCTATACAATTGTTGTAATATATACACGAAGTGTAGAAAACGAATACACATTTAGAAAAATGAATAATACAAGTGAAAATTAAAATTTTAAAAACGGGGTGGATTAAATGGAAAAATTTACGGCGTTTATGGACAAATATATACTTCCATATGCAACTAAATTAGGTGCGCAAAGACATCTAGTAGCAGTAAGAGATGCATTTATAGCTATGATTCCTTTAACTATAATCGGATCTTTTGCAACACTTATTAACAACATGCCTTTCAAGGCTTTATCAAATTTCTTAGCAGAAAATACATTTGGTCAACAAATAAAGACTATAAATGGAGATATTTGGTGGGGAACACTAGCAATAATGGCGCTATTATTAGTTATTGGTGTTGCTTACAATTTAGCTAAATCATATGAAGAAAATGGTTTACAAGCAGCAATGATTGCAACAGCAATATTCTTCTTCTTAGCACCACAAGTTGCTTCAATTACTCCAGAAGGAGCTACAGAAGCAGTAGTTGGTTGGGGATTCATGCAAATTTCTTATTTAGGAACAACAGCATTATTTACAGCAATTATAGTTGGACTTTTAGCAACAGAATTATTTGTTAAATTAGGAAAAGTTAAAGCATTAGTTATCAAAATGCCAGATGCAGTTCCTCCAGCAGTTAGTAGATCATTTGCTAAGCTTATACCAGGTATGTTAACAGTTCTTATATTTGCAGTAATTGGTTTAATAGTAAGAACAGTTGCAGATGGTGCATTCTTAACAGATTTAATAAACAAATATGTAGGAATTCCTCTATCAGGAGTTACAGATTCATTAGGTGGAGCTATTGCAATAACATTATTTATCCATGGATTATGGTTTGTTGGATTACACGGTTCAAACATTGCTTTACCAATAACAAGTACTTTATTAACTAAGTTAGGTGCAGATAATGCACAAATAATGGCAACAGGTTCTAGTGAGCCATTACACACATTAGCAGGTCCTTTCTTCGATGCCTTTGTTCACATGGGTGGAGCAGGATTAATAATAGGTTTATTAGTAGCTATAGCTATAGCAGGTAGAAGCAGAAAAGATATGCTTGCTTTAGGTACAGCACCAGCAATATTCAACATAAATGAACCAGTTATATTTGGATTACCAATAGTTTTAAATCCAATATACGGTATACCATTTATAATAGCACCAGTTGTTACTACTATAGTTTCATATTTATCAATAAAATCAGGTTTAGTAAGTCCAGTAATTGTTGCATCAATGCCATGGACTACACCACCAATAATATCAGGATTCTTAGCTACAGGTCATATTTCAGGTGCAATATTAGCGTTAGTTAATATAATTATATCAATAGTAATTTACTTACCTTTTGTATATGCAGCAGAAAGAATGGAAGCGAAGAAATACGCTGAATAAAAAAGTATTTATTAATAGAAATATTTGAGATATAAAAAAGAAATGCCTTCGGATTATTTTGGCCGAAGGCATTTTTGTATAATAAACAATATTATTGGCAAAGATAAACTATCACTTCAATGGAGTTGACCATAATCTTTGTGTAGAAAATCATCACCTCAGCATAGCGATATTTCCCATTTTGCAAAAGCAAAACCTTTCATCTTACCTCAGGTAATCTTTCACCTTTACGAAGTAAGCTTACTCGTATTTTTCTATTTTTTTAATTACGTTTTCATACATGGTATTAACAACATCAAAATTCATAGCTTTTATATAGAATTCTTCTAAATCATCATGTAGAGCATGAGAATTACTAATTAGAGAAATAGCTTTATCAAGTAATTCATAGAAGATTTTACTATTATATTCTATTTCTGAAGCTTTAGAAGCAAGTGAATTAGGTTTTGTATAGTCTTTTAGATAATAATTTATTCCGGAATAATTTGCTCGGTTAATTTCATTGTTGGTTAAGACACATGTTGATATTTCAGGAATGAATATATGCTCAATACGCTCAGGAATAAATGGATCATACATATATTCAACATAATATCCTTTCTTTTGTCCAGAAGTACCTAAGTATTTTAATATATCTGTTTTTCCCATACCTGGTCCACCAGTCAGAACATATATGTTTTTATATCCATTAGATAAATTATCTGCAAAAGTAATTATACCGTTAGGAGTTATAGCTGTTGCAAAAAGTCTACGCTCTCCACCATAGCCAGATATATCTGTTCTAAAAATATCATTTTTTAATGTTTCTATTAATACAGATATTTTATTAGAATCTAGAGATTCATAATTAAGATTACTCCAATCATCATGAATAGACCTTGCAGCAGCAAGATATCTATAAGCTCTTTTGTAACATTTGCTTATATCTCTGTTTATACATAAAATGTCTCTTTTATGCTTTGACAGCATATCCATATCTAGTGCATCACCCATATTTAATATTTCATCTACAGCTCCTGGAGTTATTGGATCAACTATGTGTGGAGATGTGCCATCAATTAATGCTACACCTAATTCTTTTATTACTATTCCATCTAAAGAATTATTGTCAGAGGAACAATGATGATATTCGATTGTATAGCCTTTGTTAAAAAAATAATCTCCTACTTTTTTCATCAAAGAAGATTTACCTGTGCCAGGGCCACCCTTAAGACATAAAATACGCTTGGCATCATCTTGACTTAGAATATATCTATAAAAAGAGTAAAATCCTTTTGATGTATTGCCTCCAGGAAAAAAGTGTCTCCCTTTCAAATTATCCATTTGATCACTCCTAATAAAATTTTAATAATATATTTTATTCAAGCAACCTATAAATGTAGACTTTAAAGAGAATAAAAAATGAAAATACATATGAATAATTGGTGAAAGTTTATGCATATAGATATAAATACTGTAAAAAAGGTATCTTTAAGAATTGATATAAACAAGCATTTTTACTTGTTTATAGTTATGTAATTAGCTTGAAATTATAAAAAGGGAAAAAATGTTTAAAAAAACTCTTGCATAAATATGATTTTATGATGTATAATTATGCAAGAGTTAAAAAGACATTTCAGAAATAAAAAGGGGGATTAAATATGAAAAAATCATTAATAAAAAAAATAATGGCAGTTGTTATTGTTGGGGTAATTGGAATTATGGCTGTTGGATGTAGTAGTAAATCTACAGGAGAAGTTAAAGACAAACTTACAGAAATAAAAGAAAGTGGAAAATTAGTTGTAGGTATGAGTGCTGATTATGCACCTTACGAGTATCATGCCTTAATAGATGGTGAAGATAAGATAATTGGATTTGATGTTGATATAGCACAAGCTATAGCTGATGATATTGGAGTAGAATTAGAGCTTAAAGAAATGAACTTTGATTCATTATGTGAGGCTGTTCAATTGGGAAAAATTGATATGACTATATCAGGAATGACTCCTAAACCAGATAGAAAAAAAGCAGTAGATTTTTCAGACATATATTATAAAGCAGAGCAAGCATTTTTAATACAAGCATCTAATAAAGATACTTACAAAACTTTAGCTGATTTAGAAGGTAAAAAAATAGGAGCTCAAATGGGATCTATTCAAGCTGAGATAGCTGAAGGAATTGAAGGAGCAAGTGTGAAACTATTATCTGATGTTAACACTTTAATACTTGAACTTAAAAATGGAAATATTGATGCATTAATTATTGAGGCTCCAGTTGCGAACTTAGCAACAACTACTAACACAGACTTAGTTGTTGGAGAAGAAATAATAGAAGATTCTGAAGGGGGATCAGCTATTGGTATGCCAAAGGATTCACCAGAATTAGTTGAGCAAGTTAATTCAACATTAAAAAAATTAATGGATGAAGGAAAGATAGATGAATTTGTTCAAAAAGCAGTAGAACAAGTTAAAAACCAAGTGGAATAGTAGTTAAGGGTTAACAGAGAAAAGTTAATAGTTTATGATAGTTTAATTAATGACTATTAACTTTTAACTCTTAATTTCTAACTAAGAAAAGTAGGTGGATAGGATGAATTGGGATTTTGATTTTATAACCAATGGACAGATGGTTTATTTTTTTCAAGGGGCAAAGTGGACTTTAACAATATCACTTGCTTCAGTTGTATTAGGGGTAGTATTCGGAACTATATTAACATTTTTAAAACGTTCAAAGATTAAATTATTAAAATTTATAGCATCAGCTTATATAGAAATAGTTAGGGGAACACCGTTACTATTACAAATTTTTATAGTTTATTTCGGTTTGAGTAATGTTCTTAAAATAAATGAATTATTTGCAGTTATAATAGCATTGTCATTAAATTCAGCTGCATATGTTTCTGAGCTTATAAGAGCTGGTATTGAAGCGGTTGATAAAGGACAAATGGAAGCAGCAAGAAGTCTAGGCATGAGTGAAAGTATGGCTATGAGATTGATAGTTATACCACAAGCTATAAAAAACATATTACCTGCTATAGGTAATGAATTTGTTGCAATAATTAAAGAGTCTTCAATGGCTTCAACTTTAGGAGTAGCAGAGCTTATGTATGCAGCAAATGTTGTTAGTACAAGAAGTTTTAATAAGACAGAAACTTTAATAATGTCAGCGGTATTTTATTTTATAATGACATTCTCATTAGGTAGACTTATAAAATACATCGAGAGGAGGTTGAAGGTAAGTGATTCAAATTAAAAATCTTCATAAGAGTTTTAATCAAAATGAAGTACTAAAAGGCATCGATGATAACATAGAAAAAGGCGAAGTAGTTGTAATAATAGGACCTTCAGGTTCAGGAAAAAGTACTTTTTTAAGGTGTTTAAATTTATTAGAAGTTCCTACAAGTGGAGAAATAATATTTGAGGGAACTAATATAACAGATAGAAAGATTGATATAAATAAAATAAGAGAAAAGATGGGAATGGTTTTTCAACAATTTAATTTATTCCCTCATAAGACAGTGTTAGAAAATTTAATTATAGCGCCTGTTATGGTAAAAAAAATAAGTGAAGAAGATGCAAAGAAGAAAGCATATGACTTATTAGGAAAAGTTGGACTAGTAGATAAGGCAGATGCATATCCAGCATCACTTTCAGGTGGGCAAAAGCAAAGAATAGCAATAGCAAGAGCGCTTTGTATGGAGCCAGATGTTATGCTTTTTGATGAACCAACATCAGCGCTAGACCCAGAAATGGTTGGAGAAGTTTTGTCAGTTATGAAAGACCTTGCAAAAGAAGGAATGACTATGGTTGTGGTAACACATGAAATGGGATTTGCAAGGGAAGTTGGAGATAGAATATTGTTCATGGATAATGGAAAGATAGTTGAAGAAGGTTCCCCTCAAGAAATATTTAATAATCCAAAGAATCCAAGAACAATAGACTTTTTATCAAAAATTATTTAAAAAGAGCCGAGAGGCTCTTTTTGTTTTGCTGTGCAAAAAGTGAAAAGTCAGCTTTGCTAGGGGGAAAAGTTTTTCTTAAAGATAAAGGTGAAAGGTCAACTTTGCTGATATTAAAAGTTTTGCTGGTGCAAAAGATAAGAAGTACGTTTTCATTATTGCAAAGCAATGTTTTCACTATGATGCAGTCAGATTTTACCCAGAACATAGTTCAATTTTCACTTGGAAATAGTCCACTTTTCGTTGCTACAAAGTAGACAAATAATCATATATAAACTTGCTTACTAATAAAATAGTAATAGATATTAAGAGTGCTTAGGAGGCAAGATGGAAAATAGACTTAATTTGGATTTTTTGAAGATAGAATTTAGAAAGTTATACACTGAAGTTAATAATATCTTCGATTATAAAGGAAAAGATATAATAATTCATTTTAAGAGTATAGTAGAGTATATTATTTTACTTATTTATGAAAAAAATAAGATTTTGTATGATGATAAAGTAGGGTTAAATGAAAATATAACTAGATTATATAATAAGGGAATACTACCTGGAAAGATTTACAGAAATATTATATTAGTCTTATCACAGATAAATATTTGTTATCAGTGTAAAAATGACGAAGATGAAACTGAATGGTTTGAGGGGTTTATAGACAAATACAAAGATAGACTATATGAAATATTAGTTTTTGTAGCTGTAAAATGTGGTGAAGAAAATTATTCTCTTATATTAAGCGGATTAAATGAAGAGGAAAAAAATATATTTAAACAATATTTAAATAACAAAGAAAGCAATATTATTGACGATAAAGATGAAGAGAAGAGATTAGTTTTATATGAAGATGCGGCAAATATGGAAGATATAGATTCTGATGAAGTAAAAGAAAAAGTTTCAAAGTTAGTTGAAGCTGGTGAAAATTATTATTTAGGAAGAGGAGTACAAAAAAATAATAAGGAAGCTTTTAAGAATTTTATAGAAGCAGCTAAATATGATAGCGAAGTAGCAGAAGCTTATCTAGGTTTGTTTTATGAAAGGGGATTGTCTGTTGAAAGAAATTATGATTTAGCTAATAAGTGGTATAGGAGAGCTGCAGCTAAAGGTAATTCTTTTGCTCAATATTCATTAGGATGTTTATATCTAAATGGAACAGGAGTAGCTAGGGATTATCAGAAAGCATTAATATGCTTTGGAAAGAGCTCAGAAAGTGAGTATAGTCCAGCTTATTATCAATTAGGAAGAATGTATTATAACGGATATGGTGTAGACAAGAATTTAGAGTTTGCTTTTAAGTGGTATAAGAAAGCTGCAGAGGAAAATTTACCAGCAGCACAACATGCTTTATCGTATATGTATAAAACAGGAGAAGGTTGTGAAAGGAATATAGTTAGAGCATATTATTGGGTAGAAAGGGCAGCAGAAAATGATTATGAGGATGCTTATTATATTGTAGGAAAATCTTATTTAGAAGGAATATGTTATGAAGTAAATTATGAAAAAGCATATTATTACTTAAAAAAGGGATATGAAGCTTATGATACAGATTGTATAGAGTCTTTAGCAGATATGTATTATTCAGGATTATATGTAGATAAGGATGTAACTAAAGCTTTAGATTTATACAATAGAAGTATAGAATGTGGAAATAGAAATATATTCTTTAAAGTAGGCAAAATATATGAAGATGAAAACTTGATTGATGAAGCTATAGAACTATACGATATGGGAAGTAGAGAAGGGGATTTAAAATGTATACAGAGATTAGGAATAATGTATTACAATGGAGAATTAGTAAAGAGAGATACAGAAAAGGCCATAAAATATATAGAGATAGCTGCAGAGAATAAGGCTGCACATGCTATGTATATGATGGCTATAGCATATCTTAGAGTTAATAAATTTGGAGAAGACACTACAAGGATAGTTAAGAAATTATTAGAAGAGGCTTATGAGCTAAAGTCCCAATTTGCAGCAGAGTATTTAGCATTTCTAATGTTAGCAGATAAAAAGGATGGTAAAGATATAAATGAAAAGAAACTACTAGAATATTTAGAGTTTGGGTTTGCTAATGGAGTAGTTGGATCATCTTTTCAATATGGCTATATATACGAAAATGGTATCGTAGTAGAAAAGAATTTAGAAAAAGCTTATTCATATTATAAGATGGCTGCTGATAGAGATTATATAAAAGCTATAGTTAAGCTTGCTTCTTGGTATAAGATAGGTAAGTTTTTACCTCAAGATATAAATGAATCTATAAAATTATATACAAAAGCAGCAGAGCACAATGATATTGAAGCTATAGAAAGTCTTATAGAGATATATGAATTAGGGTTTGGAAATAGTAAAAGTGATATTAAAGCATTAAAATATGTATTTAAACTTATAGAACTAGATGCGTTAAAAGGTAAGTGTAAGCTTGCTTATTATTGTTTAGCTGGGATAGGTGTAGAAAAAGATGAAAAGAGAGCAAATGAGATAATAAAAGAAATAGAGGATATTGATAAAGGAACAGCTAATAATCTTAAATGCATTTTAGCAGAAAAACAATTAATTACTAATATGTCTCAAGATGAAATAATAGACACTTATATGGAAGGAATAGATCTTGGAAACTCAGATTGTTACGGAAACTTAGCATTATATTTATATAATAATAATCTATATAAAGATAAAAAATACGAAGAATACTTTAAATCAGCAATGGCAGGTAAGGATCTTGGAATAAAGAAATGTAACTACGTTTATTTAAAAGATATATTAAAGAAAAAAGAAGAAAATTCAATTGTAACGGAAGAAGAGATGAGAGTTGTAAAAGATTTAAGAGATATGATTGATAAGGGTATGTATGAAGCTATAAATGACTTATTAGAATGGTATGATATCAGAGATAAAACAGATGATAAGAATTACTATGAATTAAAAAAACAAGCTATCTTTTATAATATTACAAGGCCTAAACAAAAGCATAAAAAAAAGCTGTCAAGGCAAGAAACGCTTAATGTAATTACTATAGTTTCAGTATTTATGCTGATTATAATAATGATATATGCAATAGTTAAATAAGGTTTAGAAATTAGATTAAAGTGCAATAATTTAAAAAGTATAACTTAATAGTTGATGTGGGCTACTGGTATCACTTATACATAAATAATGTATTTCCTTTTTATGAGGAGGTGATACTAATGACGAATGAAGCTTTAACTATACTATTACAATGTGGTTTATTTTTTATAGCCTTCTTAGAATTAATAATAGGCTTGATAGATAAATTTACAAAAAAATAGTAGCCCCACCTCACAATTGGACGCTACTAGTTTTTTATAACTATATGTGATACCAGTTGTCTTAAACAACTAAAGTTATATTATAGGAATCTAACATATAACAGTATGTTAGATTCTTTATTTTATGCAAAATTTATATAATTTATTATTATTATTATTATTATTATCAAATTTTAATAAAATAAACATAAAATTCAATATCAAATTTAATGTGGCAAATAATTTTTTTTATATATTAATTTTTTTACTTTTTTGAACAAACTTTTAAATTGAACATACTGATTTTTATACCTGAAGAAATTTATTATATTAGTTCTAAATCTACTGTTATTATGCAATTAAATTGCGGGTGTAGCTTTTTAATATCTCGTTCTATAAATTGAGAAAGCTTTTCTTTAGTAAAGCAATCATTTAAATCTGTAGGATTTACTACTATATCAAAAATTAAATTTTTAATATCATTTTCTCCAACAACTCTAAAATCATGAAGCGATTTAACTGCTGGATATGTTTTTAATACATCTTCAACAATTTTACGAGCATCAATAATTTCATCAGTGTCCACACAAATAGGATCCATGTGTATTACTAAGTATATATTTAACTTTTTTGAAATCTCTCTTTCAGCAGTATCAATTATATGATGTATAGTCATAACATCAATGTCAGAAGGTATTTCAGCATGAATTGATGCCATAATTCTTCCAGGACCATAGTTGTGTACTACTAAATCATGAATACCATTAATATTTTCATAAGACATTACCATATCTGAGATATTATTAACTAACACTGGATCTGGAGCTTCTCCAAGAAGAGGATTTAAAGTTTCCTTTATAAGTCCGTATCCAGAATATATAATAGCACAAGCAACAAATACTCCTATATATCCATCAAGAGGGAATTGAGTAAATTTTGCTAATAAAAATGAAATAACAACTGTACTTGAAGTAAATACATCTCCTAAAGCATCAGTAGCAGCAGCTTTTAAAGCTGAAGAATTTATTTTGTGTCCTACGGTTTTATTAAATTTAGAAAGCCACAATTTAAAGAATATAGATACAAGAAGAAGTAAAAATGGTATAACTTCAAATTTTACAATAGAAGGATTAGTTATTCTTTCAAAAGAACTTTTAATAAATTGTAATCCTACTAACATAACTAAAAATGACACTATTAAAGCAGAGATATACTCTATACGACCATGTCCAAAAGGGTGTTCTGCATCAGCAGGTTTATTAGCCATTTTAAATCCAATTATAGTTATGATAGAAGAAGCTGCATCAGATAGATTATTAAAGGCATCAGCCATTACAGCTACTGATCCAGCTAAAAGGCCAACGGATAACTTTATTGCAAATAATAATACATTAACTAATATACCTACAGCACCAGCTAAGTTACCGTAAGCATTTCTAACTTTGATATTATCGACTTTTTCATTATCCTTGACGAATGTTTTAATTAGGTAATTTGTTATCATATTAAAAACACCTCAGAAATATTTTTTGCATTAACTAAAATAAATATTAGTTCAAAATCAAAAGCCCTTATTTGGTAATTTGAAGCTAACTAAAAGCTTGAGTAATTTGATAGCTAGAAGTTAGAGTATAAATATATTTATACTAAATATATTAACAAGGATTCTCTTATATTCTATATCCTAATTTATCCAAAAACAAAAGTCAATAAGCATATCTTATTGAGAAAAATATGAAAATAGGATATATTATAAAGTATACGCAATAAAGCAAAAAGGGAGAGAATTACATGGAAAAAGTATTAGCAAAAGAACTTATAGAATTTTTATATAATAGTCCATCAGCATCTCATGGAGTAGAATCTGTAAAAGCTATGTTAAACGTAGCTGGATTTACTGAAATAAAGGAAGCAGATAAATGGAACCTTAAAAAAGGTGATAAACATTATGTTGTAAAAAATGATTCTGCACTTATAGCTTTTGAAGTTGGAAATGAAAATATAGAAGAGTCAGGATTTAGACTTATAGGAGCACATACAGATGTACCAGGTTTTAGAATAAAGCCAAATCCACAAATGATTTCTGAAAATACATATGTAAAGTTAAACACAGAAGTTTATGGAGGACCGATATTAAGTACTTGGTATGATAGACCATTAGGGATTGCTGGGAAAGTTGCAGTAAAAGGTTCATCTCCATTAAAACCAGAAATAAGATTAGTTAATATAAATAAACCGTTATTAATAATCCCAAGCTTAGCTATACATATGAATAGAGAAGTAAACAATGGTTATAAATATAATGCACAAGTAGATACATTACCTTTATTAGGACTTATAAATGACAAGCTAGAAAGAGAAGACTATTTAATGAACATTTTAGCGCAAGAGCTTAATGTTGATAAGAGTGATATCTTAAACTTTGAACTTGGATTATATGAGTACGAAAAAGGATCATTAATAGGAATGAATGAAGAGCTTATATCTTCTGGTAGATTTGATGACTTATGGATGGTATTTGCAGGAGTTAAAGCTTTAATAGATAGTAAGGAAATAGATGCAACTAAAGTTATGGTATGTATAGATAATGAAGAGATAGGAAGCAGAACAGCTCAAGGTGCTGCATCTTCTATACTAAATAATCTTTTAGAAAGAATAATATTAGGATTAGGAAAAGATACAGAAAGCTATTACAGAGCGTTATCAAATTCAATAATGATTTCTGCAGACCTTTCACATGCAGTACATCCAAACTTAGGAGATAAACATGATCCAACAAATAGACCTGTATTAGGAAATGGACCTGTTCTTAAGATAGCTGCATCAGGAAGCTATAGCACAGATAGCTTTAATGGAGCAGTATTTGCATCAGTTTGTGAAGCAGCAAATGTTCCATTCCAAAAATTTGTTAATAGATCAGACGTTAGAGGTGGAAGTACTATAGGACCAATAACATCAGCTTTATTAAACATTCCTGTAATTGATATGGGAGCACCAGTTTTAGGAATGCACTCTATAAGAGAGTTAGCAGCTGTTAAAGATAACTACTATACAGTTAAAGCATTTACAGAATTCTTTAGCATTTAATTAAGATGGAACAGTTGAAAAGTAAGGATTAAACTTATAATTTAGGAAATTTTAAGCCAGCAATATGCTGGCTTTATTTTTTGGATAATTTTGATGATTATTAGGAGAGATTAAAACTCTCTTTTTTATTTTACAACAAAAAACAAAAAAAGATAAAAAAGTAAAATAATGATGAATAAAATTGTTTTGATAGGATAGAATCAAGACGTAATTACAAAAAATGGATAATAATGAGGTGAGTAGTGTATTTAATTTAAGGATAAAAATTAGTAATACAGTATGGAGTTTTGTATTAATATGTGCAATATCATATTTAATATCTTCTTATAATGTTTATAAAGGAGAAGAAGTCATACCTAATATTTTAGGGGTGTATGGATTTACAATAAGTACAGGAAGTATGGAACCAACTATTAATGCTGGAGATTATTTAGTAGCAAAAAAAGTAAAGAGTGATGATATTAAAGTAGGAGACATAATAACTTTTGTAGAAGGAAATATAATAATTACTCATAGAGTATCAGGGATTATCAATAATCAGTACGAAGAGATAATGTTTATAACTAAAGGCGATGGAAATAATGTGGAAGATGATATTTCTATAATGAGTGAAAATATTGTTGGTAAATATGTATTTAAAATACCTATGCTTGGATATGTTTTAGATTATTTTAAGTATATGAATCCAATGATAAAAGTAGGAATTTTATTATTAATGTATCTTATTTATTTAAATATAGGTAAAGAAAAAAATATAAAACAGGAGGAACAGTATGAAGAAAATAGATAAAAAGACAGCATCGCTTTTCATAATTTTATTATGTTTTATTATAGGAGGTAGCTTAAGTTTCGAAAGCTTAGCTAGATTTACAAAGAAATTTGAGATAGTAAATAAGAAGGTAAGTGTAGCAACTTTTGAAGTAAGCGCAGATAGTGAATTTGTATCAGAAGCTGAAATTAAGCCTGGAGATGTATTATCGGCAGATACTATAAAATTAAAAAATGATAATGATTATCCAGTTGAATTTACTATTAGTTTAAGTGAAAAGAGTGAAAATAATAATAAAGACAAGTCAACAAGTGAAGGAGCTAAAGACTTAATAAAGTATTTGACATTAACCATAGAGGGGGTGAATCAAACAGAATCAAAAAATCACTATACAACTATAGTAAATCCTAATAATGAAAAGGTTGTTTCAGCTAAAATAGAATGGATTACAGATGATGATATAGAAATATATGAGAATGATATATTAGATAATATTGCTAGATATACTTATGATATTAAAGCTAAACAAGTATTAGTTGATGATACTATACCACCAAGCACAAGTGATGAAAACAAAGAAATAGTATTTTATAAAAGTGATTTTGGAAATACAGGTTATATACATGATTGAAAGATATATGATCAATCTATAGAAAATATTAAAAAAGTTTATATAAAAGATTCTTCTTTGATAGTTGGAACTAGGGCATGGGTTGCATTAGGAAATGAAAATCTTGATTTGAAAAGTCAAAAATTATATTTTGATGCAGAAATAGAGATATTAGATGAGTTAAATAATAGCAAAGGAAATGGATTTAATCTTACAGTTGGTATTAGAGATACATTAAATGAAGACAATAGCAATAATTTTACGTATCAATTTTATAAAGTTAAGGAAGATGATAAAAGTAATATATTCACTAGATTAACTAATAATAATGGTTCAAATCTTCAGAATGTAATGTATCTCAAAGATGATAATGATATAGTTATTGATAGTGAAAAATTAATATTAATAGGAGAAATAGAGCTAAATGGGGATGAAACAATTGTATGTAATCTTATTATAAAAGATTATAATAGTAAGACTATATTATATGAAAAACGGCTAGAGGGAAGAAAATATTCTAAAAATAATAAGATTTTTATTAATATTAGCGGATTTTGTGGTGGAGAAGGAGTTAAAATTAACTCAATGGAAGTAAAAGCGAAGGAAATATAGATATAAAAAGTTTTTTGTATAAATAATATATAGAATTTTAATAAGAGTTACGAACTAATAATTTAGTAAGTAACTCTTATATTATTATCTAGAATTTATTGTTGTAACTATTCCGTTGGTCATAGTAAAGTCATATTTTTCGGTATTAAGTAAATTTCTGCAATCTTCAATAGTAAATTTTGATGGAATTTTAGTAATTTCGGATAAAGTTACAGGGCTTCCAGATAAACTTACGACTGATTCTATATAATCTTTTTCTGTTAGTGTATTGAATTTTAGATTTAGGTTTTCATAGGCTGTTAATACTCTTTTTGCTTGATCTAAAACTACAACTTTTCTAGCTTCATCCATATAACCCGATAATTTAGGGGTAAAGGCAGCAGCTAATACTGCAACTATAGCTATAACAACTACTAATTCTATTAATGTAAAGGCTCGCTTTTTAGAGTGGGATTTAGATTTGTTATTCTTTATCATGAATATCCTCCAAATATATTTGCTTATCTAAAAATTATGAACATATTTATGGATAAATATTCAAATTAATTAAATCTGAAGTAAGATATTTACAGATTTTAGACAATAGTCTTTTATTTTGGTAAAAAAATAAGCTACCAATGGTAGCTTATTAAAATTCAAAATCATTTATGCTTTCGATGAATATCTTACCGTCTTTATCTACTACAACTTTAGCAATTACGTCAGAATAAATACTAGGTTTACCTATAGTTACAGACACATTGTATCTTATTTCGTACATTGATTCATATCTAGAATCATTATTTTCTATATTTTTTACTAATGTGATAAGTAAATCAGAATAAGAAACTTTTTCGCCATAAGATATTATCTTATTTATCATGTTTTCAGCACCTTCTGGTGTAAAGTTTTCTTTTATGTAATTCTCAGCTTCAATAGATTGTTCTTCATTGGAGTAATCTTTTGTATATAAGTAGTCCATAATTTCAGTAAATTTTTCTTCTATTTTTTCTTCAGTAATTTCTTCAACAACTACATTTGATTCGACATTTTTATCATCTGAAGAAATTTCATCGTCTTTTTTATCATCTTCTGGTTGTTGTTCGTGCTGTTCTTGATTAGAATTTTGAATATTATTATTATCATTGTTGTTTCCACAACCAACAAATAAAGAGATTGATAATGCTGATATTAAAATTATTGATAAAATCCTTTTTTTCATTACATTTCCTCCAAAGTATAAAATAGGTACAAGGTAATTATAACATAAATAAAAAAAATAATAAAAGTTTAGAATAATAGGACAAAAAAGTGGTTAGAACAATAGTAAGAAGTAGAAAAACTACTTCTAGAACTTTGATTTCACATCATAGAGTTGGGACACAGACCTAATATTATGTTAGGGCATAATTCCATCTTTATATTATTAAATTATTAATAAGCCTTATATATTAGGTGATGGTTCAAAAGTATTCAACACAGATGATGTTGAGCATAATCTCGGAAATCCTTAAAAATATACATACTGCATTAATATAAGGACATCAAAGTTATCTTTTAGATAACAAAAAAGGTTATGAAATATACTTTGTGAGTACAAGTCACGATGGTTAAGGGACTGTTAGTAATTTGATAATCTATAGTTTATAGCTATAAGTATTGTAATGTTAAAATATTACAATGATGAAGCAGAAAACTATAAGTGTGGTCAAAGTTCTTTTATTTTACATAAGAGTAATGAATTTTTTGTAATTGTGAAAACTATATTGACATGGTAAAAAAAGGATGTTAATATATAAAACAAATATTAACTAATTAATAACAAAATAGCTATATTTTGAATACATTATCAAACATATAGGTTTATGATTGATAAAACGTTTTCTTAAATAATGCAATTTTGATAAAAAGTTAATTTGGGGATGAAATTTTGAGAATAATAAAAAAAGGGGGCTAAAAGGTATGAAAAAGAGATTATTAGGGGGAATATTAGCTTTATCTATGCTGACTATGGGGCTAGTTGGCTGCGGAAATGGACAAGGTTCATCTGATGATGCAGATGAAATAGTAATTGGGGCAATAGGACCATTATCTGGTGCAGCATCAACATATGGACAATCAGTTAAGAATGGAGCTCAAGTATTTTTAGATAAGGTTAATGCAAATGGAGGAATCGACGGAAAGCAAGTTGTATTGAAGTTTGAGGATGATGAAGCAGATCCAACTAAATCTATAAATGCTTATGATAAATTAGTAAATCAAGATGGAGTTAAACTTTTATTAGGTCCTGTAACTTCAGGAGCAGCTAATGCAGTTGGACCTAATGCTACAGCTGATGGTGTTCCTATGATAACTCCTTCAGGTACAGAAACTAATCTTACCACAACTGGTGGAGAATATGTATTTAGGACATGCTATATAGATGCGACACAAGGTGAAGTTATATCAAAATATGCTAGCGAAAACCTTGGAGCAAAGACAATGGCTATTCTTTATAATAAGGATTCAGATTACTCAATAGGTATTGCAGAAGCTGCTAAGGCACAATTCGAATCTAATGGAGGAACAGTAGTAGAGTATATATCTTACAATGATGGAGATAAGGATTTCTCAGCTCAATTAACTAATATTAAGAGTTCAAATCCAGATGTTTTAGTATTACCTGATTATTATAGCGTGGTTCCAGTTATTGCAGACCAAGCTAGAAAGATAGGAATAACTTCACAATTAATGGGTGGAGACGGATGGGATTCACCAGAATTAGTTAAGATAGGTGGAGATGCTGTTGAAGGTGCTGTATTTGTAAATCACTATTCACCAGATGACTCTGACCCAGAAGTTCAAGAATTTGTTAATTCATATAAAGAAAAATACGGAGAAACTCCAGATGCTTTTGCAGCATTAAGCTATAGTACTTTACAACTTTTCGAAGAAGCTATAACTAAAGCAGGTTCAACTGATGGAGAAGCTGTTAAAGATGCATTAAAAAATATAGATGTTGATACAATTTCAGGAAATATAAGATTTGATGAAAATAGAAACCCACAAAAATCAGTATCAATAATAAAGATAGAAAATGGAGAAGCAAAACTTGAAACTAAAGTCAATCCATAAAACTAATATTAATATGAGCCACTTACTTCGGTACTAATTCACTAGCATAAGAGTTTCTATTGTTCCTTACATTAAAAATTGCTAAAGTTTATGAACTCACTACGTTCAGGCAATATAAACATTTTAACGCAATTTTTAATTGCAGGAACAATGAAAATCTAAATACTAGTTCATGATGTACCTGTATAAGCATCTCATATTAATAAAATGTTTAATGAATTATAAAAACAAAGATAAGTTAAATTTAATAAGCTAACAATTAGTTTGAAGGGGGGAAAGAAATATGGCATTTATACAGCAAATTATAAATGGATTATCGTTAGGATCTATTTATGCACTCATAGCTTTGGGATATACCATGGTTTATGGAATTATTAAATTAATAAATTTTGCTCATGGAGATATCTACATGATTGGGGCTTTTGTAGGATTATACTGTGGGACGACTTTAAAGTTATCACTTATTCCAACATTATTGATATCAATGCTTGGGGCAGCATTGGTAGGAGTAATTGTTGAGAAGGTAGCTTACAAGCCATTAAGAAATTCACCAAGAATAACATTATTAATAACAGCGATTGGGGTATCTTTGTTATTACAAAATGGTATGAGGTTATTAATGGGACCTTCACCTAAGGCATTTCCAAAGTTATTAAGCAAGGAAGTAATAAAAATAGGGGCTTTATCTATAGAAACGTCAAAAATATTAATGCTTGCTGTATCAATAGTCTTAGTTCTTCTTCTTCAAATTATTGTATATAAAACTAAGGTGGGTAAGGCAATGAGAGGTGCTTCATATGATATTGAAGCTGCATCATTGATGGGAATAAATGTTAACAACATAATCTCACTTACATTTGCTATAGGATCAGCTCTTGCTGGGGCAGCAGGAGTACTTGTATCCTTAGCATTCACTGTAGTAGAGCCTTATATGGGCATAATTCCAGGATTGAAAGCATTTATTGCAGCTGTTTTAGGGGGGATAGGTAGTATACCAGGAGCATTAGTCGGAGGTTTATTGATAGGACTAACTGAAACATTGACAAAAGCATATATATCTACCACTTTATCAGATGCAATAGTGTTTGCAATTCTTATAATAATTCTTCTTGTTAAACCAACAGGTTTATTAGGAAAGAAAGTAAATGAGAAAGTGTAGGTGAAGAAGATGAAAAAATATAGAAGTCAAATAATTATGATAATACTAGTATTTGGAGCCTTTTTCATCATTAATTCACTTATTGGAGCAAATATAATAAATAGATATATCACAAGGCTAATGATACTTAGCTGTATTAATATAATTTTAGCAATTTCACTAAACCTGATTACAGGAATAACTGGACAATTAAGCTTAGGAAATGCAGCATTTATGGCAATTGGAGCATATGTTTCAGCATTTTTTTCAGTAAATTTAGGAATGCCATTTGTTGTATCACTTATAGCTGGAGCAATTACAGCAGCAGCTATGTCAATAATTGTAGGAATTCCAACATTAAAATTAAAAGGAGACTATTTTGCAATAACAACTTTAGGAGTATGTGAAATAGTAAGAGTTTTAATAACAAATATGGACATAGTAGGTGGAGCTAGAGGTTTCACTGGAATACCAAAAAAAACTACATTTACAATAGCTTATTTTGCAGTAGTTATTGTAATAGTAGTTGTAGTGAACATAGTAAAATCTACAAAAGGTAGAGCGATGCTTGCAATAAGGGAAAATGAAATTGCAGCAGAGGCTATGGGAGTTAATACAACAAAATATAAAGTAGTAGCATTCTTTATATCAGCATTAATTGCAGGTTTTGCAGGAGGATTATTTTCACATTATACAGCATTTATTCAACCAACAACCTTTAACTTCTTAAAATCTATAGAGATAGTAACCTTTGTAGTACTAGGGGGAATGGGGTCAATAACAGGTTCAGTAATAGCGGCAATAATATTGACAATACTTCCAGAAGCACTAAGAGAATTCGCAGATCTAAGAATGATATTCTACTCAATAACACTAGTTGTATTAATGATATTTAGACCACAAGGTTTACTGGGAACACTAGAAATAACAGACTTAATTGAAAAATTCAAAAATAAAAGAAAAATAAAAAAACAAAACAAAGCAACTACAATAGCAAGTAGCAAGTAATGCTTTATTAATAAGAAGTGATATAGTAGTAAATTAGAGGAGAGGAGCATAAAATAAGACTCCTAGAAAATAAATATCTAAGTAGTAAAATTGAAAATAAAAAGTTAAGAGAATATGTTCTAGAAATTTAAGATATTAAAAAAGTAGAAACTACGAAGTAGTTTCATCCTTAAGTATGGTAAAGAATTAAAAGATTATGTTAGTAGTAATATTGAAAATATATATTTGTGGAAGCACATATGAATGAGTAACTATGATTTCATTATTTCTGGAATTAAAATTGCGTTAAGAGGTTTAATTGTTTGAGGTACGAGTTATTAAACCTTAGTAATTTTAATGAAAGGAATAATAGAAATTATATACGAAATGAATCGGTGCTAAAGCAAATATATATTTTCAATAAGACTAACATGAACAAGGAGGGAATATGCTAAAGGCTAACAGACTTACAATTAAATTCGGCGGACTAGTTGCTGTTTCAGATTTTTCTATTGAAATAGGGGACAAAGAAGTCGTAGGACTGATTGGCCCTAATGGAGCAGGAAAAACTACAATATTTAATATGCTAACAGGTGTTTATACACCGACAGAAGGTACTATAAGCTATCTTGGAGAGCAAATAAATGGCCTAAAGCCATATGTTGTTACTTCAAAAAAGTTAGCAAGAACATTTCAAAATATAAGATTATTTGAAAAGATGACAGTTATGGATAACGTAAAGATATCCTATGATTATAGAGTTAAGTATGGTTATTTCGATGCTATATTTAGAACGAAAAAATTTAGAAAAATAGAAAATAAAATGGATGAAGAGGTAAGGGATATATTAGATACCTTTAATCTGCTAGATAAGGCAAATGAAAAGGCAGGTAATCTATCTTATGGGGAACAAAGAAGACTTGAAATAGCGAGAGCACTTGCAACAAATCCAAAGTTACTTCTTTTAGATGAACCTGCGGCAGGTATGAATCCACAAGAAACAATGCAATTATCTGAGTTAATTAAAAGTATAAGAGATAAATTTAATATTTCTATACTGTTGATAGAACATGATATGAAGCTTGTTATGGGGATATGTGATAGGATTTCTGTATTAGATTATGGAAAGAAGATTGCGGAAGGAGCTCCTGAAGAAATTAAGACAGATAAGCGAGTTATTGAAGCATATCTTGGTGCCTGACAGTAAAAAAATGTTTTCTCCCACTTAATATATTAGCTTAATTAATGCTCATGAATATTCTAAAATTCATGAGTGTTAATTAAGATTTATAATTTACTATACATTATAAATGCAATTAAAGTAATTAACATATACCACTATATGTAAAATTATGGTAAAATATTAACCTAAAGGGAAGGTGTGTATATGAATAATAAAAGAGAATCAAATATAGAATTACTTAGAATTGTATCGATGATCATGATAATAGGATTGCATTATTTTAATGGATCAATGGGGGGAGCGTTGAAGTATACAAATAGTGGGGGAGTAAATTGGTATATTATTAGATTTATAGAAAGTATGTTTATAATGTCGGTTAATATATTTGTATTAATTACTGGATTTTGTATGATAAATAAAAAAGAAGTTAGGTTAAAAAAAATAATAGATTTATATATAAAGCTAACTATATTAAATGTATTTATATACATTACATTTATAATTTTAAAAATAGAAACATTTAGTGTTAAATTGTTAATTAAGAATTCTTTACCATTATTATATAGTGAGTATTGGTTTTTTAAAATATATATAGCATTATTTTTGCTAATTCCATTTATAAATTCTTTGTTAACTAGATTAGATGAAAGAGAATATAAAAGACTATTGATTATATTAATTGTGGTTTTTTCGATTTATGACTCAATAATGACTAATAAAGTGGTTAATGATGGAGGGTATGGTATAGTAAATTTTATTGTAATATATACTATCGGGGGATATATAAGGTTACATTATAAAAATCGTAGAAGCTCACTATTTTGGAGTAGTGGATATATGTTATTTAGTATAATTACATTTGGCTCAATATTTATTCCAATTATAAATAATAATTCATGGAATTATAATTTTATTACTAATATATTAGGAGCAGTATGTTTATTTAATGCTTTTAATAAACTAAAAATTAGAAATAATTTTATAAATAAAATAGCATCTAGTATTTTTGGGATATTTATATTACATTTAAATCCTTATTTACTGAACATTCAATATAAAATAGCAAAAACACATTTATTTTGGAATAGTAAATATATGATTATTCATTTTTTAATAACTTGTATAAGTATATTTTTTATTTTCGTATTGTTAGATAAAATAACCGAAAAAATAATAAACTTAATTAATATAAAAACCTTAGAAAAGATTGATTCATTGAAAATAAGTATATAAGTAATATTTTATAAAAATATAATTATATGTGAAAGGAGGCGTAGCTATTGGAAAAGGTTGTTTTGGAGATTGAGGATCTTAATCTTTATTACGGAGGGATTCATGCTTTAAAGGGGATAAGTCTAAAGGTGCGTGAGGGAGAGATTATTACTCTTATAGGAGCAAATGGTGCAGGCAAAACTTCAACTTTAAGAGCCATATCTTCATTAGAAAAGATTAAGTCAGGTGAAGTGTCTTTTTATGGAGAAAAGATAAATGGGGTTAGTGCAAATAAATTAGTATCAAAAGGATTAAGCCATGTTCCAGAAGGCAGAAAGATATTTGGTAACCTTACAGTTATGGAGAATCTAGAGCTTGGAGCATATTTAAGAAAAGATAAAGCTCAAGTTAAAAAAGATTATGAGATGGTTTTTGAAAAATTTCCAAGATTAAAGGAACGAAGAAATCAAAATGCAGGTACACTTTCAGGGGGAGAGCAACAGATGCTTGCTATAGGAAGAGCTTTGATGAGTAGACCTAAAATGCTTTTATTAGATGAACCTTCAATGGGACTAGCTCCTATGGTAGTTAAAGATATATTTGATACTATTGTAGAAATAAATAAATCAGGTACTACTGTATTACTTGTAGAGCAAAATGCTAATATAGCACTTTCGATAGCTGATAGAGCTTATGTACTTGAGACAGGAACTATAGTTATTGATGGTAAAGCAGATGTATTGCTTAAGGATGATAGGATAAGAGAAGCGTATCTTGGATAACAATATATAATAACCTATTCTGTTTAAACTTCAGGATAGGTTATTTTTATTAATTAAGATTTTAATAAAATATTACTATATAAGCGTATATTAATAGAAAATAATAATTATATTACAATTAAAAAAAATATATACTTTATTAAAAACGATATTATGAAGAAGAGTATTTAAAGCACTAAATAAAATCAGATAAAAAGTCCTAGAAAAGTGGATAAGTTGAATAATATAAGTAGATAGATGACTAAGTCTATCTTTTTTTATTTTAAATATACTCTTAAAATGGAAAATTAAGCTATGAATAGACATTGCACTAAATAAAATAAATATTATCTTAAGAAAAAACACGTATTAGAAAAAAAGTTTCGTAATAGAAATTTGATTTTATTTAAGTTAACATCAAAAAAATAATAGTTAAATGGAATATATAATTAAATTTATAATTTGTATGAAAAAAATTTTTGATAAAGACATTATTAGAAGTATTTCAATAAATAAAACTATAAATATAAAATTTTTCTAGAATAGAAGAGATTAAGGGAGGAAAAAGACGATAAAAACCTCTCTAATTCCATGTAAATAAATGGTAGAATATAAAATATAAGGAAGGGATGAGTTTGATGTTATATGATATTTCTGGAACACTGAGTAGAAAGACAAAGATAATAGTATTGATGATAATAGATATCTGTATAATAGTTGCATCATATTTATTTAGCTTTTTTATAACACATATTTACTATTATAATAAGTTAACTTTTAAGCCAATACTAAAAATACTACCAGTAATAACTATTACATATATAGCTGTACTTTGGATACTTAATATGTATAGGAGTATATGGAGCAAAGCTGGTGTATACGAAGGTGTTAAGTCAGTAATAGCTTGTCTAATATCTGGAGCATTAATTTTAGTAGTAACGAGTGGATTTACTAATTTAATTCCAAGAGAACTTAATTTTATAGCTGGGACATTTATAGTGATATTCTGTACAACAACTAGATTTTCTATACATCTAATTAAAACTTTTACTACTTATGCAATATCATTATTAAGTAGTGGTAAAGAGAATGTGCTTATTATAGGTGCTGGGGTGTGTTCATCAATTCTTATAGATGAGATAAGAAGAGAAAAAGCAAATGAATACAATATTATAGGAATAATAGATGATAGTGTAAACAAAAAGAATACTTATTTAAATGGAATTAAGATATTAGGTAATAGAAATGATATTTTAAAAATAGTTGAAGAAAAAAATATAGATTTAATATTATTTGCTATATCAAAGATACGAAATGATGAAAAGAAAAAAATTATAGATATATGCCAATTAACTAATGCAAGGATAAAGGTTATTCCAGGAATATATGAATTATTAGACAAGGATATTTCAATGAGAGCGATGAGAGATGTTAATCTTAAGGATTTACTTGGAAGAGATGAGGTTAACTTAGATAAAGAAGGCATAAGCGAATATATAGAAGGAAAAACAATATTAGTAACTGGAGGAGGCGGGTCTATAGGGTCTGAACTTTGTAGACAAATTGCAAATTATAATCCAAAGCTGCTACTTATTCTTGATATTTATGAAAACAATGCATATGATCTTCAAAATGAATTAACTATGAAGATGCCATATTTAAATAAAAAGGTAATTATAGCATCAGTAAGAGATAAAGGTAGATTATCACAAATATTTAATAGCTATAAACCAGATATAGTATTTCATGCAGCAGCACATAAACACGTACCACTTATGGAAGATAATCCAACAGAGGCAATAAAAAATAATGTTATAGGTACGTTAAATGTAGCAAAGTGTGCAAGCAAATATAATGCTAAAAAGTTTGTATTAATATCAACAGATAAAGCGGTAAATCCAACAAATGTTATGGGAGCAACAAAAAGATTATGTGAAATGATAATACAAGCTATAGATAAAGAAAGTAAAACAGAATACGTAGCAGTTAGATTTGGTAACGTATTAGGAAGTAATGGTTCGGTAATTCCATTGTTTCAAAGGCAAATTAAAGAGGGTGGACCAGTTACATTAACACATATGAATATTACAAGATATTTCATGCTTATACCAGAGGCAGCTCAGCTAGTTATGCAAGCTGGAGCATATGCTAAAGGCGGAGAAATATTCGTTCTGGATATGGGGGAACCAGTAAGAATATATGATTTAGCTAAAAATCTAATAAGATTATCAGGATTAAAGCTGAATAAAGATATAGAAATAAAGGTAACAGGTTTAAGGTCAGGAGAAAAACTTTATGAAGAATTACTGATGAATAATGATAACCTAAAAAAAACATCACATAAAAAGATTTTTATAGATAAACCAGAAAAATTTGATTTAAAGGAATTAGTTTCTAAGATAGATGAATTGGTATTTGTAGCAAAAACTGAAGATAGGGAAAAATTAGTCTCTACTTTAAAAGAAATTGTACCAACATATACATCAGCAGAACATTACAATAAAAATAATAATGCTAATAAAGAGGTTGCTTTAGATTATCAGTAGGGGGTAATGAGTGTGGAATTAATAAAGGAAAAAGCTAAACCCAAAATTAATAAAAGAATATTTTTATCATCACCACATATTGGCAAATACGAAAAGAAATTTATAGATGAAGCATTTTTAACTAATTGGATAGCACCATTAGGAGCTAATGTTGAAGGATTTGAAAAAGAGCTTTCAGAGTATGTGGGAATAAGGGGAGGATTAGCGTTATCATCAGGAA
The DNA here is from genome assembly GCF_021044725.1 of Clostridium sp. NSJ-145. Taxonomy (NCBI): domain Bacteria; kingdom Bacillati; phylum Bacillota; class Clostridia; order Eubacteriales; family Clostridiaceae; genus Clostridium; species Clostridium sp. NSJ-145. The sequence goes on along the minus strand of NZ_JAJNOS010000017.1, from coordinate 34,113 downwards.
CAGCAGCACTTCATATGGCTGTAAAGTTATTAGGAGTTACAAAAGGAGATATTGTATTTTGTTCAAGCTTAACATTTGTGGCGAGTTGCAATCCAATAATGTATGAAGGAGCAGAGCCAGTGTTTATAGATTCAGAACCAGAAAGTTTAAATATGTCTCCTATAGCCTTAGAGAATGCGTTCAAATATTATGAGGAGTTAGGTAAATTACCAAAGGCTGTTATAGTAGTTCATCTTTATGGACAAAGTGCTGATATGGATCCAATAATGGAGATTTGTAATAGATATAATGTACCAATTATTGAAGATGCAGCAGAAAGCTTGGGAGCAACATATAAAGGTATTCAAACGGGGACAATTGGTAAATATGGAATATACTCATTTAATGGAAATAAGATAATTACTACTTCTGGTGGAGGAATGCTTGTATCAGATGATACTGATGGACTACTTAAGGCAAAGTTTTGGTCAACTCAAGCAAGAGATAAAGCAAGACATTATCAACATAGTGAGCTTGGATACAATTATAGAATGAGCAATGTTGTAGCAGGAATAGGAAGAGGACAACTAAGAGTTTTAGAAGACAGAATAAAGAAGAAAAAAGAAATATATGAGCTTTATAAAGATGGTTTTAGTGAAATAGAAGATATAAAAATGGCACCGATAAGAGATTATGGAGATTCAAATTACTGGTTAAGCGTTGTTATCTTAGATGAAGCTTCAAAGATAAAGCCAATTGACATAATCTTAGCTTTAGAGGAAGAAAATATAGAATCAAGACCAGTTTGGAAGCCAATTCATCTTCAGCCTTATTATGAAGAATACAGATTTTTTAAGCATAATGAAGATTTAGAAATAAGTGTTGCTGAAGATGTATTTAATAGAGGAATATGTTTGCCTTCAGATACAAAAATGACTATAGAAGAACAAGAATACGTAATAGAAATTATAAAAAATTTATTTAGAGAGATATAAGTTATGTTAATTAAAAGAGTATTTGATATTTTAGTCTCAATGTTGTTATTATTTTTTTTATGGCCTTTGATATTAATTATTTACTTATCAGTAAAAATTAGCTTAGGAAGTCCTGCATTCTTTCTTCAAGAAAGAGTAGGAAAAGATAATAAAGTATTTAAGATAATTAAATTTAGGACTATGAAGGATGCAAAAGATAAGTATGGAAATGACTTGCCAGATTTTGAAAGAGCGACAAGGTTAGGTTTATTTTTAAGAGCTACAAGCTTAGATGAACTTCCAGAATTAATAAATGTTATAAAGGGAGAAATGAGTTTAGTAGGACCAAGGCCACTTTTAACACAATACTTAGGTGTATATAACGAAGAACAAATAAGAAGACATGAAGTATTACCAGGTATTACAGGCTGGGCACAAATTAATGGAAGAAACTCGTTAACTTGGAATGAAAAGTTTGAGCTTGATGTTTGGTATGTAGATAATAGAACATTTTTATTAGATTTAAAGATACTATTCCTAACAGTATATAAGGTTTTAAAGAGAGATGGGATAAACCAAGGAGAAGGAGTAACGATGGAATATTTTAATGGAAGGAATTAGTTTGATTCGCAAGTAAAATATTTTTATTGCGGAAAAGATTAAAAGTATCTGTAGCAGATAAAAAGTTAACTTCATAGAGGTGAAGGATTTTATAACGCAAAGAGAAAGAATGGAATAGCTGTGTGGGGGAAAGGGTAATAACTTAACTTTATAAGGTTAATAGGGGAGTAAGTGAGATACTAAGGTTAGGGAGTGATATGAAGTGGATGATAAGTTGTTTGACTTTGAGGAAATGTTTTATTTATTTAAGAAAAAGTTTTGGATTGTTATTTTGATAACTATAATTACAACAAGTTTTGCAATATATAAGGTGTCTAAATATCAACCATCTTATAGCGCAAGAGCTAAGATTTTTATTGGCAAAAGTACTGAACTTATGAATTTTTACTCTCAACAGGAATTGGAGTATTATTCACAATTTGTGGACTTATTTAGTGAAGTAGCAAAGATTGATGGATTTTTAGATGAGGCATTTGAAAAAAATAATATAGATGTACCATCATCATCGATTGCTTCAAGATTAAGTTTTTCATCAAATTCTTCAAATGTACCTATTTATACAATTTCTTATTCAAGCTATACAGATAAAGACATGGCAAAAATATTAAATGTAGTTTGTGACGAAATGATAAAAAAGGTAAAAGAAATGATGCCTGAAACAGTTCCTTCTGTTCTTAGCAAGGCTACTGTATCAACTATATATCCTGATAAACGTAAATTACCAATAATGGCTTTTGGGGTAGGAATAGTACTATCAATAGGGTTAATTTTAGTAATAGATTATTTAGATGATAGATTAATATCTAAAAAACAGTTAGAGAAGGCATTACCTATACCAGTTATAGGAGAAATACCAACTCATGAAAAAACTTTTATTAAGGAGGATAAACATGTTAGTAGTAAACAAACTTCCAAGGTCGCTGTCAGCAGAGGCATATAAATCTTTAAGAACTAATATTAAGTATGCGTCTGTAGATAAAAAATTACAAACAATAGTAGTAACAAGTTCTCAACCAGGTGAAGGTAAATCAACAGTAGCAGGAAATTTAGCATATACATTAAGTAAAGATGGAGCAAGAGTGTTACTTATGGATTGTGATTTAAGAAAACCAACACTTCATAAAAAGTTAGATTTAATTAATGAAAAAGGAGTAACAGATTTTTTGGTTGATAAGTGTGATATTAAGCTTTCCATACATGAAGTTGAAGATAACCTTTTTGTAATGCCTTCAGGCTCAAGAGTTCCAAATCCATCGGAAATATTAGGTTCTAGAGCTATGGAAGAGTTCTTAAATGATTTAAAGAGAGCTTATGATTATATAATACTTGATACACCTCCAGTTATACCTGTAACTGATGGATTAATATTGGCAGGGAAAGCAGATGGAACAATATTAGTAGCAAGATCAAGAAAAACTCAAGAAAGAATATTAAAACAGAGCTATAGTGATCTTACAAATATTGGAGCTAATATTATAGGTTCAGTTTTAACTGATTTAGAAAATACAAGATATGATAAATATCATGAATATTATGGAACAGGAAGAATGGGATTTAGAAACAGAAAAAGAAAGTAAAAGTTTAATATTTATAAGTAAAGGGTTAGTGAAATGAAGAATTTAGTTATCATAGGAGCAGGAGGGGTCGGAAGAGAAGTTTCATTAATAGTTCAACAAATTAATGAGATAGAACCAACCTGGAATATGATTGGATTCATTGATGATAATGTGGACAATTGGGGAAAGGTCATAAATGGTTATTCAATAATTGGTGGAGTAGACTCTTTAGATTTCTTAACACAGGATCATTATGTAGTAATAGCTATAGCAAATTACGAAGCTAAAAAGAGAATAGTAAATAGGCTTAAAGGTAGATTTAAGTTTGCTACAATAATTCATCCTAAGGTTTGGATACATGATTTTATGACTTTAGGAGAAGGATCGATTGTTTATGAGGGAGTTATACTTACTGCAAATATTGAAATAGGAAAACATGTAATTATAAGTCCTAAATGTGGTATAGGTCATGATTCTATAGTTAAAGATTACGTTTCATTACTTTGGAATGTTAATATATCAGGTAATGACTTAATTGAAGAAGGAGTAATGATGGGATCAGGATCAACTGTTATTCAAGGTAAAACAATTGGACAAGGTTCAACAATAGGAGCAGGTGCTGTTGTTATTAACGATATTAGTAAATATAGTACAGCAGTTGGAGTGCCAGCAAAAGTAGTTAAGAGTTATTAGCTAAGAATTATTGTATATTTGCATAAATATAATAAAGGAAGGCATAGATAAGGAGAAAATAATCAAGAATTATTTTAATAAAATATAGATTAAGTTTAATAAGCAATAGTTATAGAGGTGAGGAATGTGAAAAAAGTATTATATATAACAACTATGAGTAGAACTATAAATGCATTTTTAGTTCCTCATATTGAGATGCTTTTAGAAAAAGGATATAAGGTTGACTGTGCTTGCTCAATAGATAGGCCTATAGATAAAAGGCTAATATCAAAAGGTGTTAGTATATTTGAAGTACCTTTTTCAAGAAATCCATTAGGAGTAGATAACTTAAAAGCTTTTAACAAATTAATAGATATACAAAAAATAAATAATTATGATATTGTACATGTTCATACACCAGTAGCAGCTACATATGGTAGATTACTTAGATTTAAATTTCCAAAATTAAAGACTATATATACGGCTCATGGATATCACTTTTTAAAAGGGGGATCAAAATTAGGATGGTTACTATATTATCCAATAGAAAAATTTATGGCAGCGTTAACTGATATAACAATAAATATAAATGAAGAGGATTATGAAATAACAAAAAGTAAACTTAAACCTGAAAGATGCTATTTAATGAATGGTGTAGGTTTAGATCTTAATAATTATAAAAAACTTAGTAATGAAAAAATAAATGAAAAGAAAAAGGAACTTGATTTAAAGGAATCTGACTTTATAGTGTTAATGATTGCAGAGCTTAATAAAAATAAAAACCATATTCAACTTATTAAAGCTATAGAATTATTAAAAGATAAATATGCAAATATAAAAGTTATTTTCGTAGGAGAAGGAAACAAGCTAGAAGAGTTAAAAGAAGAAGCCAATAGGTTAGGTCTAGAAAACAACTTTAAATTTTTAGGATTTAGAACTGATATTAATGAGCTTATAAATGTAGCTGATATAGGAGTTTTACTATCATATAGAGAAGGGCTGCCAAGGAGTTTAATGGAGTTTATGGCTTGTGGTAGAAAAGTTGTAGCTACCAATATAAGAGGATGTAGAGATATAGTTTGCAATGATAATGTTGGACAGGTTGTAGAAGTAGGAGATTATGAGGCTACAGCTAAGGCTATAGAGATATATTATTTATTAAATGATAAAAAATTTAAGGTACAAGAAGAGATTGATAAATACAACATTAAAAATATTACGAAAGAATTAAGTGATATTTATGAGGATATTAATAATGAAATATGTCTGGAAAGAGGATTTGCTTATCATATGAAAAATTTATTTTTCTAAGATTTTAAAGAATATAAGATACGTAAGAGGGGGCGAAGAGATGGATAGGGTGTTACATATTTTACCTATGAATAAGATGAGTGGTGCAGAAAGAATGGTTTTATTAATGTGTAAGAATTTAAAAAACTATGAACCAGTTGTAGTGTGTGGAGGAGAAACGTTAAAGAAAGTATTTGAAAAAAATAAAATAAAAAGCTATAGTGTAAGATTTTCTAATAAGAATATGATATCAGTTATAAGCTCATTAAAGAAAATCATCAGGGAAAATGATATAAAAATTGTGCATGCTCACGATAATAACGCATCATTAATAGTTTATCTAACAAAGAGAATATTTAAATTAAATATAAAGGTAGTGTCTCATATCCATAATTGTTATCCATTTTTAAAAGATGGTGGGTTAAATAAAAATATAGATAAGTTTATTAGGAATAAGTATGATTCAAATATTACTTGTGGGAAGATTGTAACTAAATTTTATAAAGAAAATGCTGATTATTTTAAGAGTGATAAGGTGCTTACGATATCAAATGCAATAGATGTAGATTATATAACGAATATAGACTATAAAAAATGTGATGAAGTAAGAGAAAAATATAATATTCCAAGTGATAAAAGGATATTAGGTTTTATAGGGAGACTTGATGAACAAAAAGGGTTAATTCCTTTTATAAATGAATTTTTAAAACATAAGGATAAGTTTAGTGATTCAAAAATATTAATAGTAGGAAACGGATCACAAGAGAAAGAGATAAAAGAATTATTAAATAGATTAGAATTAGAAGATTTATTTATATTAGTAGGTTTTCAAGATGATATTTATAACTTTTATCCAATTATAGATATTTTCTTTTTACCATCATTATATGAAGGATTACCTATGGTTTTATTAGAAGCAATGGCTTTTAAGAAAGCAGTAATTTCTATGAATGTAGGAAGTATAAATGAAGTTATTAATAATAATACAGGAATATTAGTTGCACCAGAAAAATATGATATATTCATAAATAAGCTAATATATTTAAAAGAAAATAATGATTTAATAAAAAGATTCGGAAATAATGCATACAAACTTATAAGTACTGAATTTAATATCAATAATTATATTAGAAAAGTTGAAGACAAATACTTCGAAATAAATAATATATAAGCTAAGGGGAAGTTTATGAAACCATTATTAACTATATTTACACCAACATATAATAGGAGAGAATTATTAACTAGATGTTATGAGAGCTTAAAGAGACAGACATCAAATAATTTTGAATGGTTAATAATTGATGATGGTTCTACAGATGATACAAAGGAATTTGTAGAAAAATGGATTAAAGAGAATAATAAATTTAAAATAAAGTATATATATCAAAAAAATCAAGGTATGCATGGAGCACATAATACTGCATATGAAAATATAGATACAGAATTAAATACTTGTATTGACTCAGATGACTATATGCCAGATGATGCGGTAGAAAAGATATGTGATTTTTGGATTCAAAATGGTTCTGATAAGTATGCAGGTATTGCAGCATTAGATGTTTTTGAAAATGGTCAAGTTATAGGCGTTAAATTTCCAGAGGGTATGAAGAAATCAACTCTGTTTGATATGTATAAGAAAAAAGGAATTAGGGGAGATAAAAAATTAATATATAGAAGTGAACTAACTAGAGATTTTCCATATCCAGTTTATGAAGGTGAAAAGTATGTTGGTTTAGATTATAAATATCATATGATAGATCAAAAGTATGAGCTGTTATTGATGAATGAAGTTGTTTGTATAGTAGAATATCAACAAGATGGATCATCTATGAATATGTTTAGACAATACTTAAGAAATCCAAGAGGATTTGCCTTTTACAGAATACAAAATATGAAAAATCCAAAAGGAAATCTAAAATACAAATTTAAAGAGAGTATACATTATGTATCTAGTAGTTTTATATCAAAAAATAAAAAATTTTTAAAGGACACACCTTGTAAGATTTTAACTATATGTGCAGTACCATTAGGAGTAATTTTATTTGTATATATAAAATATAAGACAGCAGAATTATAAAATAACACAAGAAAGAAGGTATAAGGTGTGGGACCGTTTTATACAGTATTATTTTTTAGCTATATTTTTGCTTTATTAGCTAGACTCGTATCAAACAAAATGAATAAACCATCAATATTTTATACGCTTATTGTTATAGCTATTTTAGCATTATTTTCAGGATTAAGGTGGGGGATAGGAGATACACCATTTTATGTTCATACCTATAATTTATTAGGTCCAGGATTTAATGCAGAGGGATATGAAAAAGGATTTCTGCTAATTATGCAGATATTAAAAAAGATATCCGCTAACCCACAATTTATGATATTTGTATTAGGAGTTGTTACTACTTCCTTGAATATATGGATAATGAGACAATATTCAGCTTGTTTTGAGTTATCAGTCTTTATGTATATAACATCAGGTTTTTATCTTGTTACAATGAATGGCCTTAGACAATGTTTAGCTGCAGCGTTTTTATTTACAGGTACTTACCTTATTATTAAGGGTAAATTTAAAGCATATTTGTTATTAGTATTACTTATGACAACTATACATAGTACTGCAATAGTTATGATTCCATTATATTTTATCGCAAGAATGGAACCATGGTCAAAAAGTATATATATAGTTTTAGGAGTATTTTTGATAGGTTTATTTTTCTACGAACCAATGATGCAAATATTATCGCAGGTCAATGATAAGGCTGCAGTATACTCAGAATCAACAGAAGGTGGAGCAAATATAGTTAGAGTAGCTGTATATATAGTACCAGTTATTTTTTCATATCTTAAAAGAGAAGAATTAAGTAAAGTATGGCCAGAGAGTAATATATTTGTAAATATATCATTAGTTAATTTAATGATAATGTTATTTTCTTTATATAATTGGATATTTGCAAGATTTAATATATATACACAAGTATATACTTTTGTTTTACTTCCTTATATTATAATTAAATGTTTGAATGGAAAAGAACGAAGATTAATATATTATGGATTGTTATCAGCATATTTTGTGTTTTTTATATTTGAATATAAGATAAGCATGAATATAGTTTATACAACAAATTTTAAACTATTTAATTTTATTTATTAATAGTATAAGTTATCTAAAGTTGAAGATGTAAAAAGTATTGAATAATAGAGATGTATATAACAATTATTAAAAGAAATTATTCTTAACTAAAAATAAAAATTTAGGTGGAAATTATGAGTAAAAGTAGAATATTACATGTTACAGGTGCTATGAATGTTGGTGGAACTGAAACTATGTTAATTAATTTATATAGAAAAGTTAATAATCAAATGATTTTTGATTTTATTTCTTATAGTGATAAAGAAGCTTATTATGATAAAGAAATAGAAAAACTAGGTGGAAAGGTAATTAGATTAAAGGCACCAAGTGAAAGAGGATTTTTAGGATCAATTAATGATATAAGAAAAGTGATAAAGGAAAATGGTCCCTATACTGCTGTTCATACTCATATGTTATTTAATTGTGGAATTGCTATGATTTCAGCTTATTTTTTAGGAGTTAAAATTAGAGTATCACATGCCCATACAACAGCAGATAATAGTACAAGTTTAATTAGAAAATTATATATTTCGGTAATGAGGTTATTAATTAGAATTTTTTCTACTAATTTTCTTGCTTGTAGTGATGCAGCAGGAAGATACCTTTTTGGCGATAACATAATTAATAATAAAAAGTACAAAATACTTCCTAATTATATAGATTACGAAAAGTTTATTAATTCCAATGATAAAAATAAGATTAGGTTAGAGACTGGAATTAAAGAAGATGATATAGTTATTGGTCATATAGGAAGATTCATAACTGCTAAAAATCATACTTTTTTAATTGATGTAGCTAATGAAATGATACAGAAAAATAGTAAAGTAAAGTTAATTCTAGTTGGAACAGGTAATTTGGAAAAACAAATAAAAGAGAAGGTAAAAAAACTCGGTATTGATAGTAATGTTTATTTTTTAGGTGTAAGAGATGATATACCATCTATCTTAAAAAGTATGAATCTATTTATACTTCCTTCAATTAGTGAAGGGTTAGGTTTAGTTTTATTAGAGGCTCAAGCTTCACAGATACCTTGTTTAGTATCAGAAGCTATTCAACCTGAAGTTGATTTAGGTGTTAATTTAATAAATAAAATAAACTTAAGTTGTGGAAAAGAAGAATGGGCAAGAAAAGCATTTGATATTATAGAAAAAAATAATAATAAAAGCATAAATATTGTAAATGCTGTAAAAGAAAAAAAATACGATTTAAATTCAATATTAGATAATTTAAAAGTAGTTTATAATTTGAACTTAAGCTAGGAGGAAAAATGAAAAAAATATTAATATCTTCCTTTGATATGGAGGTTGGTGGTGTAGAAAGAAGCTTAATAAGTATGTTGGATAACTTTGATTATGATAATTATGATGTAGATTTAATGCTGTATAGTCATACAGGAGAATTCATGGATTTGCTTACAGATAAAGTTAAGTTATTACCGGAGATTAAGAAATTAGCTTCTTTTAGAAAAGGAATAAATCAGATAATAAAAGAAGGAAATCTTTTTATTGGAGCATCAAGAATATTAGCAAAATTAAATGGATATATAAGAACTAAAATAAATAATAAAGAGATAGAAAGTGTTATTCAAATGCAATTGATGTGGAAATATTCATTGCCTCTTTTACCTAAATTGGATAAAGAGTATGATGTGGCAATTAGTTATTTATGGCCACATTATTTTATAGCTGAAAAGGTTAAGGCTAAAAGAAAAATAGCGTGGATTCATACAGATTATTCAACTATAGAAACAGATATTAAAGAAGATTTAAAGTTGTGGGATAAGTTTGATTATATCATGGCAGTTTCAGAGGAGTGTAAAAATGCTTTTCTTAAGAAATATCCAGCTTTGAATGAAAAGGTTAGAGTTATGGAAAATATAACTTCACCTGATTTTATAAAAAGAATGTCTGAAGAAGATATTATTGATGAAATTAAAAAGGATAATAGCTTTAATTTAGTATCAGTTGGAAGATTATCTTATGCAAAGGGTATAGACAATGCAGTCAGAGCACTAAAGATATTACATAGTAAAGGCCTAAGTAATATTAAATGGTATGTTGTAGGCTACGGTGGAGATGAAGCTATGATAAAATCTTTGATTAAGGAAAATAATCTTGAAGATAAGTTTATATTACTAGGAAAAAAAACTAATCCATATCCATATATGAAAGCATGTGATCTTTATGTGCAGCCATCAAGATACGAAGGTAAAGCAGTTACTGTTACAGAAGCTCAAATACTAGGAAAGCCTGTAATGATAACAAATTATACAACAGCAAAAAGCCAGGTGGATAATGAAGTAAATGGATATATAACAGAAATAGGTCCAAAGGGAATAGCTGATGGTATTGAGAAATTAACTAACAATAAGGTTTTATTAAAGCGTATAGAAGATAATTGTAAAAGTAGAGATTTTAGTAATATTGATGAATTAGAAAAATTATATAAACTATTTAGCTAAAATAAATGTAGTATTTTGGAATAACTAGGGGAAATATGAAAAACGAATATATTCATATTTTATATTGAAAAATGGTATAATAGAATCATTGAATGTAAAATATTAAATTAAATGTAAAAAAATAGAGGTAAATTTATGGAGTTACAAAAGGTTAGTATAGTTGTACCTATATATAATGTTGAAAAATATATTAATAAGTGTGTTGATAGTATTTTAAATCAAACGTATAAAAATTTACAAGTAATATTGGTAGATGATGGTTCACCAGATAATTGTGGAAAAATAGCCGATGAATATGCTAAAAAAGATTTTAGAATAGAGGTTATTCATAAGGAAAACGGTGGATTATCAGACGCAAGAAATTTTGGAGTTAAAGAGGTAACTGGAGATTTTACCTTATTTGTAGATAGTGATGATTGGTTGGATAAAAACATGGTGAAAACAATGGTTTATACAATTAATAAATTTAATGCAGATGTAGTACAAGCTGGGTTTTATTATGCATATGAAGATCATCTTTTATATGACGATAGGTATTATCGTGAAAATTCAAAACCTATTGTACTTAATAATAATGAGCTTATGCGTGAGTTAGTGATAAATGAAAAAGTTAAGAATTTTGCATGGGGAAAGTTGTATAAAACAAGCTTAATTAAGGATATACCTTTTAAGAAAGGTGTTTTATTTGAGGATGTTTTTTGGGCTCATAATGTTATGAAAAATGTAATTAAATATGTAATTATTCATAAACCATTATGTTATTACTTACAAAGAGATGACAGTATAGTAGCTAGTTACAGTATAAGAAATTTAGATACATTAAAAGGATTGAAAGAGAGACATAAGTTTATAGAAAATAACTATAAGGAATTAATAAATAAATCTTTAAATTTAATATTAAGGACTAGTATGTTTCACTATAATTTATTAGTTATGAATAGTAGTGAAGATAAGAGTGGTATATATAGAAAAGAAATTAGAAAATATATATTAGAAAATTATAAAGACTTAAAAAAATCTATTAATAACGAAGAAAAAGATTTAAAAAATCAATTAATGTTATTTAAACTATGGGGGCCATTAAATACTTTAGTACCAATTAAAAATAAAGTAAAAAGAAAGCTTTTAAAAAATTATAAAGAAAAAACTTTAAAAAGAATAGATATAGTAAGTTAATTTTAATGGAAGAGGTATTAGAATAATGAAATTATCAGATGAAATGAAGAATAAGATGCAAAATTTAATAGTAGATTTTTTTAATATCTTTCCTATTAAGAAAAATAAGATTTTTATTTTTAGTTATTATGGAAATCAATATGGTGATAGCCCTAAGTATATATCAGAGTATTTAGTTAAAAATTATCCACGAAATAAGTTTGATATAGTATGGCAATTTAATGATTTAGAATCTCACAAGGATATAGATGGAATAAGAGTAGTAAAGACTATGACATTAAGATGTTTATATGAAATGTGTACATCTAAAGTTATTCTTACAAATTATAGAACTACAGATTTATTTAAAAAGAGAAAGGGACAATATTATATTCAGACCTGGCATAGTTCATTAAGATTAAAACAAATAGAGAAGGATGCTGAAAATTCATTACCCAAAGAGTATATAGAAATGGCAAAAGAAGATTCAAAGAAATGTGACTTGTTATTGTCAGGATGCGAATATAGTACAAAAATATTTAAGAGAGCTTTTTGGTATGAAGGAGAGATATTTGAAAAAGGTACTCCTAGAAGTGATATGTTACTAAAAAACAATAATGAAATAAGTAAAAAAGTAAAAAAAAAATTAGGGATAAATGAAAATAGAAAACTAATATTATATGCACCTACTTTTAGAAAAGATGATAGTTTAGAGGTGTATAACGTAGATTATAAGAATGTAATTGAAGCAGTTAAGAAAAAATATGGAGGACAATGGTCATTTTTAGTAAGACTACATCCACACTTAGTATCTAAATCTAAGGAGTTAATATATGGAGATAATGTCATAGATGTAACTAAATATGATGATATTCAAGAGTTGTTAGTTCCATCAGATATATTAATTTCAGATTACTCTTCATTAATGTTTGATTTTGCGTTAACTGAAAGACCATGCTTTTTATATGTACCAGATTTAAAAGAATATATAAAAAATGATAGAAAACTATATTTTAATATTAAAGAATTACCTTTTATAAATTCATCAAGTAACGATGAGTTAATAGATTCAATAAATAATTTTGATGATGAAATATATAAAAGTAAATTGAAAGATTTTTATAACAAAATAGGAAATTTTGAGGATGGAAAAGCTTGTGAAAATCTGGCTAAAAAAATAGAAGCGGTTTGCTTTTCTTAAAATTTAGGAGGGGAAAGGGTATTGAAAAAATATAAAGTAGGTTATACAACAGGTGTATTTGATATGTTTCATATAGGACATTTAAATATATTGAGAAGAGCTAAAGAACAATGTGATTATCTTATAGTTGGAGTAAGTACAGATGAATTAGTAAAAGAATATAAAAATAAAGTTCCAGTTGTACCTTTTGAAGAAAGATGCGAAATAGTACAAGCTATAGATTGTGTAGATAAAGTAGTGCCCCAAGAAAACAGAGATAAATTTTTGGCATGGAAGAATATTGGCTTTGATGTAATGTTTGTTGGTGATGATTGGAAGGGTAAACCTCTGTTTGTAGAAGTAGAAGCTGAATTCAAGAAAGTTGGAGTTGATGTAGTTTATTTTCCATATACAAAGGATACTTCTTCAACAATACTTAGAGAAAAATTAGCAGTATTAAAGTAAGAGGTATGTATGATGAAACCAATAATTAGTATTATAGTTCCTATTTATAATGTAGAAAAATATTTGCCTAAATGTATAGATAGTATTTTAAATCAAACCTTTAAAGAGTTTGAACTTATATTAGTAGATGATGGATCTCTGGATAATAGTGGAAGAATATGCGATGAATATTCTAAAAAAGATAAAAGAATAAGAGTTATTCATAAAGAGAATTGCGGAGTAAGTTCTGCTAGAAATGTAGGAGTAGAGTCATCATTAGGAAACTATATAGGATTTGTAGATCCAGATGATTATATAGATAAATATATGTATCAGAAAATGATAGATATGTGTACTATAAAAAATGCTGATATTGCAATATGTAAGTTTGTAAGAGAGATTAATGGACAGATAAGTGAAGCTAAAGATGGGTTTTATATAAGAGAATTAGATAATGTTGAAGGATTAAGAGAGTGTTTTAAAGGAATATTATATAGACATTCACTTTGCAATAAATTATTCAAAAAGAAGTGTTTTGAAGGTATTAGATTTCCAGAAGGTAGAATACATGAAGATTTATCAACTACATATAGATTGTTAGCTAATTCTAATAAATCAGTTTATATAAATTATAGTGGATATATTTATGTAAAAAGGGAAAATAGCATTTTAACATCAACTTTTAATGAAAAGAGATTACAAGCGTTTGAAGGATGGAAAGAAATATTAAGTTTTATGTTAGAAAATTATCCTGAATTAAAAGAACAGGTCATAGCAACATTTGCATATGCTTGCATAGACAATATGATTTATGTATTAAATCAAGTTAATAATAAAAATATAAGAAATAAATATATTAATTATATAAAAAAATATTCTAAAAAGTATAGTAAGATGATTAATAAAAATTATTTGTTAACTAATAAAAACAAAATAATTATTAATGTTTTAAATAATGCAACATACTTAATTTATATTAAAAAGATAGTTAGTTAAATGTATATAATTATAGTAGGTGAGCTAAATGGGAAAAAAATATCTAATAATTAATGCTGATGATTTTGGAGTATCAAAATCAGTTAATAAAGCAATAATTTCTCTATTAGAAGATAATAAAATATCATCCACAACTCTTATGCCAAACGTTAGATATTATAAGGAAGCTGCAGAGTGGGCTAAACATAATAAAGATAAGGTTGGATTACATTTAACATTTGTAAATGATGATTCGAAATATAAATACAAAAGTCTTTCGGGTGGAAAATCATTTGAAGATAATAATGGATATTTATATGAAGACGTAAATAAATTTAGAAATAATGTCAAGAGAAAGGAAATAATAAAAGAAGTAGATTTACAAATAGGTAAATTGAAAAGAGATGGAGTCAATATAACGCATATAGATTTACATAGATATTCTATTTATCCTACTTTTAATCCAATAATTTATATAAGTTTATGTAGCAAGTTAAATAAAACTGGGAAACTACCTATTAGATGGTCAAAAAGAGGCGGGTATCATATTTGTAATGAGGTAAATAATCTATGTGATTCTGATAATGTTTCAAGTTTTTTTGCAGCAATAACTAATTTATTTGATTTACCTATGCCTGATTACGTATTTAAATTTCCATATAGAAATGTTTTTAAAACCTATGATGAGAAGAAACAAGCGTTTATTAATATATTGAATAATTTACCATATGGGATTAGCGAAATTCACATTCATCCAGCTATAGAAAATGATGAAATCAAGGAGCTAAATCCAACCTGGCAAGAAAGAGTGTTTGAATATGAGTTAATGTATGATGAGGATATTGGTAAATTAATTAATGATTTAGGAATTGAATTAATAGCTTATAGTGATATAAGTAAGATTTCGGTAAGAAGAAAAAAATTTGAATGTATTAAAGATATAATCAGTCATGGAATAAAATATGTACTAAAAAGTTTAAAAAGAATTGTTTAATTGGAGGATATACGCCAACTATAAGTATTATTGTGCCTATATATAATGTTGAAAAGTATTTAGATAAATGCATTAAATCAATATTAGAACAAACATTTAATGATTTTGAATTAATATTAATTAATGATGGATCTACAGATAAATCAGGAGATATATGCGAGTATTATAAAGAAAAGGATAAAAGAATTAAGGTAGTTAATAAAGAAAATGGAGGAGTAAGCTCAGCTAGAAATGCTGGATTGGATATTGCTGAAGGCAAATATATTGGCTTTGTAGATCCAGATGATTGGATAGATGTTAATATGTATGAAAGAATGTACAAAGAAATAATGACTAATAATGCAGATATAGTAGTATGTGATTTTGTCAGAGAGTATGAAGATAAGATAAATAAAAAAAAGCTTAAAGAAACTAAATATGAAGTTAATATATTTAATGATATAAAAGCATTAAAGCAATTATATAAAGTTAAATATACTTATGTTGTTGCATGGAATAAGTTATATAAAAGAGAGTTGTTCAATAATATTAGATATAAAGATGGATTTATTTGTGAAGATGAATTTATAATCCATCACTTATTGTATAAAAGTGTAAAAACTATTTATATATCCGAAATTTTATATCATTATTTTCAAAGAGAAGGAAGCATTATTAATTCAGAATATAATATAAAAAGATTAGATAAGATAAAAGCACTTCATGAACGAGTAGAATTTTTTAGTGAAATTAAAGAATTCAATTTAAAATATAAAGCAGAAAAAGATTATTGGGACTCTATGATATGGGCTTACTTTATAGTGAAAAATAAAATAAAAAGTTCAAAAAATGAATTAAAGGGCTTAAAGGAAGATTTTAATCATACAATAATAGATTTACTTAAGAATCCGCTATTTACTTGGAAAAATAAAGTATTTATTATATTGTTTTGGATAAGTCCCAATTTATATAAAAGTACATTGAAATTAATTTAATTACAGAATTAGATAATGAATAATTAATAATATAGTTAATTTATATGTTATTATTACAAAAAATTGATACGAAAATTAAGTAAATAAACTATATCAGCTTTTGTAAAAATAATAGGAAGGTAAATAAGAATGAAAAAAAAGTTATTATTTGTAATAGATTCACTACATTGCGCTGGAGCTGAAAAGAGTTTAACAACATTATTAAATTTAATAGACTATTCAAAATACTCAGTTGATTTACAATTATTTGGTTATGGTGGAGAGTTTGAAAAACTGTTGCCTAAACAAGTTAATTTATTGCAGCCATTAGAGTATACAGAGTTTACAAGTGTTCCCTTAAAAAAGGCAGTATTAAAATCAATTAATATTAAAAATTTTAAAATGCTTTGTAGTAGAGTTAAATATTCAAGAGAGATTAGAAAAGGTCAGTATACACATGCTGAAAAGGCAAGGATATTTTGGCAATGTACTGAAGGGGTATTTCCTATAATGGAAAAGGAATATGATATAGCTATTAGTTATGCCCAAGGGATTCCAACTTTTTATGTAGCTGATAAGATAAATGCTAAAAAGAAATTTGCTTGGGTAAATGTTAGTTATAGATTAAAACCACTGGATATAGAGTTTCAAAAGCAATTTTATGATAAGTACAATAATATAAATGCCGTTTCGGAAACTACAAGAGATATATTATTGGAAGGTTTCCCCGAGTATAAGGACAAGATAGTAGTTATAAAAGATATAAATGATCCTAAATTTATAAATAATACTGCTAATATAGGTGAAAGTTATAAAGATAACTTTAAAGGATTAAAGATATTGACTATAGGAAGGTTAGCACCTCAAAAAGGGTATCATATAGCACTAGAAGCATGTAGGTTATTGAAAGAAAAAGGTGTTAATTTTAGATGGTATGTATTAGGTAAGGGACCATTAGAAAGTGAAATAAAAACAATTATTGATAATTATGATATAGGAGAAAACTTTAAGTTATTAGGAGTATCCTCTAATCCATATCCTTATATTAAAGACTGTGATATATATGTTCAAACATCTGTATTAGAAGGCTTTGGAATAGCAATAGCAGAAGCAAGAATGTTAAATAAGCCGGTTGTAACAACTAGATTTGATGCGGTATTTACTCAAATGGTAGATAGAAAAAATGGATTAGTAGTTGATATTAACGGACAAGCTGTTTGTGATGGTATATTAGAAGTTATTAATAATGAAAAGTTAAGACTTGAAATTATTGAGTATTTAAAGAATGAGAAGAAGGGAAATGTTGAAGAGTTAGATAAGTTTTATGAATTAATAGGATAATAATTATGGAGTGAATTATGAAGAAAAAACTCTTATTTATGTGTATAAATATGAATATTGGTGGGACTGAAAAGGCTTTACTTAATATGATAGCGGAGATACCTAATGATAAATATGAGGTTACTATATTAATGCTTGAAGAATATGGTGGTTTCTTAAGTGAGGTACCAAAGTGGGTAAAAGTAGAATATTTAAATAAGTATTCTGATATAAAACCAATATTAAATAATCCACCACAATATACAGTTAGAGAATTTACAAAAAATGGACAATCTATAAAAGCATTAAATATTGCTTTAATTTATTACATGTCTAAGATATTAAAAAATAAGAATATTTTCTTTGAATATATATTAAAAGATTACTCCTATGTAAAACAAGAATTTGATTTAGCTGTTGCTTATGCAGGACCAATGGATTTTATAACTTATTATGTTTTAAATAAAATAACCGCTAAAAAGAAAGTTCAATGGATTCATTTCGATATAGAAAATATAGGATTTGACAAGGAATTTGCAAAAAGAAATTATAAGAAGTTCGATAAGATTTTTATAGTTTCAGAAAAAGGGAAAGATAAATTATTAAAAATAGTTCCATGTTTAAAAGATAAAGTTCAAGTATTTTATAATATTATATCAAGCAAATTAGTTAAAGAGATGGCAGATAAAAACATATCTTTTGATGATGATTTTAAAGGTATTAAAATATTAGCTGTTGGGAGATTGAGTGAAGAAAAAGGGCAAGATCTTTTGATTGAAGCAGTAAATAGCTTGAATAAAGATGGATATAATGTTAAAGCTTATTTTGTCGGAGATGGACCAAAAAAAAGAGATTATGAGAATTTAATAAATAAATTTGGACTTGAAGAAAAATGTGTTTTATTAGGGGCTAAAACTAATCCATATCCTTTTATGAAAAGTTGTGATATATATATGCAGCCTTCTAGACATGAGGGATATTGTATAACTTTGGCTGAAGCAAGATGTTTTAATGCACCAATAGTTACTACGAATTTCATAGGATCAGATGAGCAAATAATTGATGGAGAAACTGGCTTAATAACAAATATTAATTCAAATGACATATACTTAGCGATTAAGAGATTATTGGATGATAAAGAATTAATGAAAAATATAAAGACTAATTTAGAAAATAAAGATATTGAGGAATATAAGGAAATAGATAAATTATTGAATTTATTTTAAATGATATGAGGTGATGATAATGAAGAAGGTTTTATTTGTATTAAGTTATATGAATATAGGTGGAGTTGAAAAGTCTTTGTTATCATTATTAGCTACTTTTCCTAAGGATAAATATGATGTAACTATATTGCTTCTTAATAAAAAAGGTGGATTTTTAGAGTACTTGCCATCTTGGGTCAAAGTAGAGGAAGCAGATTGGTTTAAATATGTTAATAATATAATTATGCAGCCACCTCAGATAACAGTAAAGAATTATATAAAAGAAAATAGATTTTTTACGGCTACTAGATTTATAAAAGATTATTTTTTTTCTAAATACATGGAAAATAGATACATATATTACAAAAATGTATTAAAAGATATTCCAGAATGTAAAGAGGAGTATGATATTGCAGTTTCTTATGCTGGACCTACTGAAATAATAGATGCATATGTAGTTAAAAAGGTTAAGGCAAAGAAAAAAGTAGCATGGGTTCATTTTGATGTTTCAAAACATTTTATAAATAAAAAGTTATATGAAAATTTATATAAAGATTATGACAAAATATTTGTAGTGTCAAATGAAGCTAAGCAACAGCTATTAAATAAGATTTCAGGAATAGAAAGAAAAACTGAGGTGTTTTTAAATATAATATCAGAAAATTTAATAAAAGAAATGGCTGAAGCAGAACAAGAAGTAAAGTATGATAGTTCATTTATTAATATAGTTACAGTTGGAAGATTGTCAAAAGAAAAAGGACAAGATTTAGCTATTGAAACCTTAAACCTATTAAAAAAAGATGGGTATAAAGTAAGATGGTATTGTGTTGGTGATGGAAATAGCAGAAAAGAATATGAAAATTTGATAAAAAAATATGAGTTGGAAGAAGACTTCATATTATTAGGGGCTAAACCTAACCCATATCCGTATATAAAAAATGCCGATATATATGTTCAAACATCAAGACATGAAGGATATTGCTTAACTTTAGCTGAGGCAAAGTGTTTAAATAAACCGATAATAACTACTAATTTTATAGGAGCTTATGAGCAAATAAAGAATGAATCTAATGGATTTATTGTTAATGCAGATGTTAATAATATTTTTGATAAAGTAAAAGAACTTATATTTAATAAGCAACTAAGAGATTATTTAACTAAAAATTTATCTAAACAGAATATAGATACAATTAGTGAATCAAATAAATTATTAAATCTAATAAATAAGGAGTAAATGATAATGGATCCTAAAATAAGTATTATAGTACCAGTCTATAAAGTAGAACCATATATTCATAAATGTATAGATTCTATATTAAATCAAACATTTAAAGATTTTGAACTTATTTTAGTAGATGATGGTTCACCAGATAGATGTGGAGAAATATGTGACGAATATGCTAAAAAAGATAATAGAATTATAGTAATCCATAAAGAAAATGGAGGGCAATCTACTGCAAGAAATGCTGCATTAGATATAGCTAAGGGAGATTATATTGGATTTGTAGATAGTGATGATTATATTGAAAAAGATATGTATGAGCTTTTATATAATATGTGTATAGAGAATGAATGTGATATAGCAAATTGTAGTAGCACTATATATTTTAAAAATAAGATTCAAGTTAATGGTGGACATGATTTGATAATTCATAATAATAGAGAGGCAATGGAAGCTGTTACAATAGGTGAACTTTATGATGAATGTTTATTGACAAAATTAATAAAAAGAGATTTGCTTAATGGATTAAGAATACCAGAAGGAATTGCTTATGAAGATACAGCTTTTACATATAAAGTTATTGCTAGAGCCAATAGAGTTTGTAGTAAAGGTGAATCAAAGTATAACTATATAAAAAGAGATAATAGCACTATGGATAGAGCAGTTAAAAATATTAATGCTGATGCAGTATTTGTATATGATGATATGTATAAATTTATGGAGAAAAATTATCCAGATATATGTGATAATGTAGCTTTGAAATTAGCTAATAATACTATGAGCATTATGAATTTAATTATAAAACAAAATGAGTTTTATAAATATAAAGATAAGTATTTCAATATATCAAAAATATTGAATAAATATTTCAATAAGACAGTAAGACTTAAAGAGTACTCTAGAAATGTAAAGATATTATTAGTTATTAATAAAATTAATCCGTTATTATATAAAAAAACCATAGAAATTCTAGAGAAGAGGAAAATATTATGAAGAAGTATTTACTTAAAATATATTATTATTTATTGAATATAAGAGATAAAATTATTATTTTTTATAATAAAAATATTATTTCAAAAAGAAAACCACCAATTATTAAAAATACAGATGATACTCTAGATAAAATAATAAAAGATAGATGCTCTGTAAGTAGGTTCGGGGATGGAGAATTTTCACTAATATATGGAGAATTATTAAAATTTCAACCAAAGAATGATGAGCTAACTAAAAGATTAAAAGAAATATTAATTAGTAATAAAAATAATCATATTGTTTGTATACCAAATGTATTCACTGATATTAATTGGGCTACAGATAAAGCAAAGTCATATTGGATAAAGTACTTAAATTTAAAAAGAAATAAGGTATATAAGATAATTAATAATAAAAAGGTATACTATGATGCTTTAGTTACTAGATTATATATTGATATTAAGGATAAAAGAAAAGTAGAGGATAGGTTTAAAAAAATAAAGAAGTTATGGAATGGGAGAAATATAGTAATTGTTGAAGGTGAAAAAAGTAGGTTAGGTATAGGTAATAATCTCTTTGATAATTCAAAATCCATTGAAAGAATTATATGTCCAGCAATAAATGCATATGAAAAATATAATGAAATTTTAAAAGAAGTAGAAAAGCAAAATAAATCAAAGTTAATATTAATAGCGCTAGGGCCTACAGCCACAGTATTAGCTTATGATTTATCAAATTCAGGATAGCAAGCAATAGATATAGGGCATATCGATATTGAATATGAGTGGTTTCTAAAAGGTGTAAAAGAAAAATGCCCAGTTAAGAATAAATATATTGGAGAAATTGATGGAGGATCAGAGGTTGAAGATACATCAAGTAAAAAATATTTAGATGAAATAATATATTGTATTAAGTAATTATATTAATGTTGTATCTGGAAAAGAGGGTTTTATGAGAACAAAATTTGCAATAAAAAATATATCAGTAAGTATTTTATCACAAGTAGTCATAGTACTATTAGGATTTTTATCTAGAAAAGTATTTGTTGATAGTTTAGGAGCTGAATATTTAGGTGTAAATGGATTATTGACTAATGTATTATCCATGATGGTTTTAATAGAGGGTGGTATAGGAATAAGTATTGTATATAATTTGTACAAGCCGCTAGCAGAAAAAAACAAACAAAAAATAATTGCATTGGTACAACTATATAAGAAAGCATATTGTGTTTTAGCAATTATTATGTTTATTGTAAGTTGCTCTTTATATCCATTTATGGGATATTTAATGAAGACTGATACAGCAGTATCAGGAATGTTTTTTGTATATTTTATCTTTGTAACAAAAAATATGATTTCTTATGCTAATGCCTATAAATGGGCATTAATTAATGCTGATCAAAGAGGATATATTTTATCTACTTCAAATTTAATTTTTCAAGTTATTACAACATTGAGTAAAATTGCAATAATAATTATGACTAATAATTACATTTCATATTTATTGGTAGAAGTGGGAGTATTTATAATACAAAATATAGTTAATACTATTATAGTATATAAAAAGTATCCATACTTACGAGAAAAATCTAAATATAAAATAGATAGTGATACTAAAGATAACATAACTAAAAATGTAAAAGCTATGTTTTTACATAATATAGGTGGATATTTAGTCTTTAGCACTGATAATATATTAATTTCTGCATTTGTTAGTGTAAAAGCTGTTGGTTTATATTCAAATTATACTATGGTAATAAATCAATTATCTAGCCTATTATCACCAATAATTAATGGAATAGGAGCTGGAGTTGGTAACTTAGTAGCAACTGAGGATGAAGAAAAGACATATTCTATATTTAAAATATCTTTTTTGGTAAGCTTTTGGATATATTCTTTTTCTACAATATTTTTATATATTTTAATAAATCCATTCATAAGTTGGATGTTTGGTAATGAATATTTACTGGATAACTATATAGTTATAGCTATATTAATTAACTTTTATTTAGATGGAATGAGAAAACCTATAGCTACATTTAAAAATAAAGCAGGATTATTTATTCAAGATAAATATATATCAGTAATAGAGGGATTAGTAAATCTAATTGGATCTTTAATTTTTATAAAGTATTTTGGATTTATAGGTGTATTTTTAGGAACTACTTTAAGCACATTAACCACTGTGTTTTGGAGTCAACCAATAGTTGTATATAAGAATTTATTTCAGAAAAATGTTATCAGTTATTTTTATGAATATATTAAATTTATATTAATAATGCTTGTTACAGGAACTTGTGCAAGTTTTATATGTAATTTATTGGTGGATGAAGTTACATTTATTAGTTTAGTATATAGGGGTATCGTATGTGTACTAATCGTAAATATAATTTACTTTTTAATATTTATTAAAACTCCTGAATTTAAATATTTAATGAGAAGTTTTAATATTCAATTTAAAAATATAAAAAGTAGAATATTAGCTAAACAGAGAGCAGTTTAAATATATTTAGAATAGGAGAAAAATAATGAATATTATGAATAAAAGAAAGTTTATTATACCAAGTTGCTTAATAATAAGCTATATACTATTAAATCAAATATATGTAAATAAGTTTATCGATCAATTTATTAATAATGCCTTAATACGAAATTTAATTATTGCAATAATATACATAGGAATACTAGATGTAATTTCGTTATATAAAATGATTAAAAATAAAAACATTTTATTAAAAAATAAAAAATATTTTTTATTTTTATCTTTAATTATAAGTATATTATTACCTTATGATGCAATATATAAAACAAGTTTTAAATCATATGCTATTTTATTCAATATTGGAATATTGATATTTTCTATAATATCTACATTTCTAATTGTAGCTTATTTTTCTATAATATTAGATTCTATAAAAAATAAAAAATATACTTATAAGTATAAGAATATAGTATATTTTTTAATTCCGTTTATATCTATATCAATAACATGGCTTAGAAACTTTCCAGCTTTAATGAGCTTTGATTCTTACTATCAATTAGAGCAAATTCAAACCAATACATTTAATGATGTGCATCCAGCAGCGCATACTTTATTTACAAAGTTATTACTACAAATATATGATAGCCCTGCAATAGTAGTATTTTTTCAAATATTATTATTATCATTAGGAATATGGTGGATATTTAAATATTTTAGTAATCATGATGTTAATAATAAATTGTTATTAGGTGTATTAATAATTTGGTCGTGTATAACACCATTGCAAACTACAACTTGCTATTTATGGAAAGATGTATTTTATTCAATATCATTATTATTTACTACAATTATATTAATAAGAATATTAGATATTAAAAGTAATATTAAATGTGGTGAAATGATTATATTAGGAGTATCTTTGGCTGGAGTATATTTATTTAGACATAATGGAATAATTCCATTTTTACTAACTATAATTTCAATTTTATTTTTAATGATTAAGTATAAATGTTTAAAATATTTAATAGCTATAGGAATCTCTCTTTTTATGATTATCGGTACTAAAACAATTATATATGATATATACAATGTACAACCAAATGACAATGGAACAAAATATGCTATATTTGCAAAAGCTATTGTTAGTGTAGTTGCTAATGATGGAAATTATACAGATAATCAATTAGATAAAATTAATGAAATAATTCCATATAAAGTTATAAAGAGAAATTATGATTGGAGCCAGGGAAATAACTTATTATGGAATATCAATAAAGAAGATACAGAGTATGGTTTCGGAAACCTTACAGGTGAACAAGGAAAAACTGTAGTTAAATTATTTATTGAGTTATTTCCAAAGAATTTCTTTATAATGACGTGGGATATAATAGGATCTGCAGCAATTATGTGGCAGATAGATTTTATAAGATTAAATTTATTTTCAATTCATATGATATACCTATTACCAATTTTAGTATGTATATTTTTATTAATAAGGAATAAAAAATATATAAATTTAATACCGTTTATACCTTGTATTGGAAATGTGATATCAATAGTAATTTCTAATATAAGTTATGAAGCTAGATATGGCTATCCTACACTTGTAATAATTCCAGTAATCTTATTGTATTCTTATTATACTTTAAAGAATAGGAGTGCTATATATGATTAAAAGTTATCAAGGAATACGTGTCGTAGCTATGTTTATGATATTTTTTTATCATTGTGTTGGATTAATGAATGAGGGTATATTAAGAAGTATTTATGTATGGTTATTTTATGATGGTCAATTTGTAGTAACTATATTTTTTATGTTATCAGGAATTGTAACATTCTTGTCTATGGAAAAAAAGAAAGTTGAATATAGGATTAGACAATCTTTTAAATTTATGTGTACAAAACTAACTAGAATGTATCCGGTTTATATACTTACTTTAATATATTTAATTATTTTTAATTCAGAATCAATAGGAGATGTTAGAAAATTAGGAATTTCAATTTT
Organism: Clostridium sp. NSJ-145; assembly: GCF_021044725.1. Taxonomy (NCBI): domain Bacteria; kingdom Bacillati; phylum Bacillota; class Clostridia; order Eubacteriales; family Clostridiaceae; genus Clostridium; species Clostridium sp. NSJ-145. The sequence continues at coordinate 8,518 of NZ_JAJNOS010000017.1, read as the reverse complement.
ACTTCTACAGAGTTATATACCAGATAATAAAATATATTTCTCTTTAAATGGAGGAGCCTGGTATTTATCTTCATTAGCATTTTGTTTTCTTTTATCAATAGTGTTCTTTAGTATAATAAAAAAAATAGATAAAGAAAAATCTAAAATTGTAATAGTATGCCTTTATTTAATACAGTTCTTATTAGTTTTTATTTGTAAAGAATATAAATTTAGTTACTGGCTTATTTATATTAGTCCTATAATTAGAAGTGTTCAATTTTTAATGGGTATGTTATTGGTAAATGTTATTAAGGGAAGTAAGTATAATATTAATTCTTATATAGAAGTAATAACAGTAATAGCATTAATTACAGCATATTTATTAGGTAGATATGTAGATATAGAATATAGATATGGTGTTTATTATATGCCTTTTATAATAGCAATATTATATGTGTTTTATTTTGAAAAAGGAGTAATTTCTAAAGTATTATCTAATAAAATATTTATTAATTTGTCAGTTATTAGTTTTGAATTTTATATTATTCATCACTTAATAATACTAAAACTTCAGAAGATAATGCAAGGAAACAACTTAATAACTATTATAGTATCTTTTGTATTATCTTTGATTTTATCATATTTACTAAATAAATATATAACATCTAAAAATAGTATTACTACCTTAAATAAAAATTATAATATATAGAGAAAGTGGTTAATAAGTATGAATATGATAAGAAAATTTAAATATATAACTGATAAAGATTATATTAATAATAATAAACAAAGAATTATAATTACAATAATGTTATTTGTAATTGTATACTCAACGTTTTTATTAATTATTCCAGGAATACCTAGAGGGCATGATTTAACATTTCATTTATCTAGGATATCAGCATTAAGTGATGGGTTAAAATTAGGTCAGTTCCCAGTAAGAATTTATCCAAATTATTTTAATGGATATGGATACGCAAATGGATTATTTTATGGAGATATTTTCTTATATATACCTGCAGTATTATGTACTTTAGGACTAAGCGTAATAACGTCTTATAAAATATTTTTATTAATATGTACTATTTGTACTGCACTATCAATATATCTTTGCGTTAAAAGTATATCTAAATCAAAATATGCTGCAGTAGTATCTACGGTTATATATACTTTGTCATCTTATAGGATGGTAGATGTATATATAAGAGCTGCGATTGGAGAAGTAATAGCTTTTATATTTCTACCGCTTGTGGTATTAGGGATATATGAGATTATTTATAGGGATAAAAAGAAATGGTATATAATAACCATTGGTTTTTCGGGATTAATTTTATCACATAATATTAGTGCTGTAATTATGGGGGGATTTACTACATTAATATTAATAATTAATATTAAAAGAATAATTAAAGAACCAAATAGATTGGGTTATTTATTTTTGGCTGCTATAACTACTATTCTAATAGTTTCATTTTTTGTTTTTCCAATGATAGAACAAATAGTAACAGATAAATTTGTTCTTAATTCTCAGACAATTAATAGTGAAATTTGGACTACGACTATGCCATTGTATAAAATTATTTTAGAAATACCGTACTCATTAATGTTATTACCAGGAGTTTCTGGAATTGGAATAGTGTTTGTAGTGATTTTATTTATTAGATTTAAAAACAAAAAGGTAAATAATATTGTTTTTGGATATTCAGATGTATGTTTTAGTATGGGAATACTATCAATTATAGCAGTAACTAAAATTTTTCCGTGGAGAATTTTGGTTAAATATATTAAGCAATTAGCAACAATACAATTGTCATGGAGACTATATTTATTTGCAACTTTATTTTTATCAATAAGTGGAGGAATTATTTTATTGGACTATTGTAAGAATATTGAAGATAGAACAAAGAAGTTAAGTATAATAACTATTTTATCCATTTTTGCATGTAGTATTAATATGTTCGGGCAGTATGCATTTTATGGTCTAATGCAAATAAAAGGTTTACATGATGTAAGTATAATTCCATATAGAGTAGGACTTGCTGAATATTTACCAGAAGGAACTGATAAGGAATTACTTTTTGAGAGAGGAGATATAATATCATCTAATAATGATGAATTGAAAATTGATTTTTCTAGGAAAGGAACAAATTTAAGTGTGAATTTTAGTAATAATATACAAAATAATACTTTTATAGAGGTTCCATTACTATATTATTTAGGATATGAAGCTACCTACACTAGTAATAATATAAAAAAGGTTTTGCCAATTAGTAAAGGGGAAAATAATATCATAAGAATAGATTTAAAAAATTTTGCTGATGGTCAAATAAATGTAGTATATAAAGGAACAAAGATACAATATATAAGTAAATATATTAGTTTACTAGCAACTATTATATTTATAGTCTATTTAATTATTAATAGGAAAAGAGAGTTAAACAAAATAAGAAGAGAGGAAATGTATGTGTAATAAATTATCTATAATAATACCAATGTACAATGAGGAAGAATCTCTTCCTCACCTTTACAAAAGATTAGTATCATTAGGTGAACAAATAGATAATTATGAATTAGAGTTTTTATTTGTTAATGATGGAAGTAAAGATAAATCATTGAAGATAGTAAAAGAATTACGAAATAATGACAGTAGGGTATGTTATTTGAATCTTTCAAGAAATTTTGGAAAAGAGATAGCTATGGGGGCAGCATTTGATTATGTTACAGGTGATGCAGTGGCCATCATTGATGCTGACTTACAAGATCCTCCTGAGTTAATAATTGAAATGCTTAAATATTATGAAGATGGTTATGATGATGTATATGCAAAGAGAAGAAGTAGAAATGGAGAAAGTTGGCTTAAGAAATTTACATCTAAAAGTTTTTATTCTATTCTTCAAAAGGTATCTAAGGTACCTATACAAAGAGACACTGGAGATTTTAGATTATTAAGTAGGAGAGCTATAGAAGCCTTAAAGTCTTTTCCTGAAAAGCAGAGATATACTAAGGGAATGTTTAGTTTAATAGGATTTAAGAAGAAAGCTATAGAGTTTGATAGAGATCCGAGAATAGCTGGAGAAACTAAGTGGAATTATAGCAAGTTAATTGATTTAGCAATAGAAGGGATAACATCATTTACAATAGCACCCTTAAGAATGGCTACAATTGTGGGAATAATTAGTGCTATAACTTCGTTTGTATATATGATTTTTACCATTACAAAAACTATTATATATGGAATTGATGTACCAGGTTATGCAAGTTTGTTATGTGTTTTATTAATGTTAGGGGGCATACAACTTATATGTATAGGTGTAATAGGAGAATATTTAGGTAGGGTATTTATAGAAGTTAAAAATAGACCGTTATATTTTATAGATGAGTATTGCGGTAATAATATTTTAGAGAAAGAAATTATTGAAGAGGTAGCGAGTAAAGAATATATAAAAAATGAAGAGGTTAAAGTAATATGAAAAAAGATTTAAGTGAGATTATCAGTATTATTAAATTTGGAAGTGTAGGGGTAATGAATACACTAATCAACTGGATTATTTTTTTCGTATTAAACAAAATAGGAATTTATTATATGATTGCTAATATAATAGCTTATTCTATAGCTACAGTTAATAGTTATTTTTGGAATTCTATATGGGTATTTAAGTATAATAATAGTTCTAAATTGAAATCCTCAATTAAATTTATATTGTTAAATTTATGGGGTGGAAGTATAAATACTGGACTTTTATATTTACTGGTAGATAAATTAAGTATAGACAAAATGATTTCTTTGGTAATTGTAACAGGAATAGTAATGATAATTAATTATATAGTAAATAAATTATGGGTATTTAAAAGTTATCAGCAAAGTAGCTCTATATAGGAGTTACTTTGCTGATATATTATTTTATTATAATATTTTTTTTAGAAAAATTAGATAAATTAGTTTCTTGAAGAAATTTACAATTATTAAATACGATAATAGAATCTTCATCTTTAAGGTCTACTATCAAGGTCCCATTAAAAATACAATTATTAAATTGTAAATCACCATTTTTATTAGAGCTATTAGGTGCTATAGATATATTATCTTCAAATACGCAATCATTAAATATTCCACTATTAAATTGATTATGACCGACTAAATCTGTGTCAGTAGTAAAGATACAATTATTAAACTCTCTATAAGAATCAAATTTATTAAAGCTCATTTTAATTTTCTCTTCACCTTTTAATGGATAAAAAGTACAGTCTGTAAATATAAAATCATCTCCCAAATAAGGACTAGGATAAATATTGCAATTTATAGCTTTAACTCTACTACCATTAAAATTATATATATCACAATTTTCATAGCTAAATGATTCTGTAGAAGATTCTAATAAACTAGTACAATTGATTGCTGAATATTTTACTAAAGATAAAACTAGCAACATATCATTATCATCGGTGGATGAATTAAATACACCTGTAATAATATTATTGTATATACGACCAAATTTGCTTCCTGTTTCATACCCTCTAGTCCATCTACTACCAAGCATCTCATCATTATTTCTAATAACTAATCCTACAACGGAATATCTAATTACATAACCTATATTAGAATTATTTTCATATATATGATTATAGCCTGAATTATCGATTATATCAGCAGTTCCAATACTATTGCCAATTCTAGCGTTATTTAAGAAATATACATCCTGACATTCTTGCCAACCATCTTCAAAATCTACAATGGAAGGAGTTATGCTTTTTCCGCATCTAGTAAAAGTACAGTTTTGAATAAGTATATTATTACAAGTAGCAGTAGCTATAGCTGTTGTTCTTGTATCTATAAAGTCAATATTTGAATAAGTCCAATTAGTACCTAATTCATTATAAAATGCACAAACATTATCTTCTTCGATAATATCTCCTAGCATTGATACTCTAATATATTTTGAGTTCTCTGGGATAAGAGTTTTTCTATATTGATATCCTACTATTGTTTCAATGAATTCTTCATTTTCATCATAAAAATTAATATATAAAGCTAATGAATTACCTATAACTCCTCTATACCCTAAATATCTACCAATAGTTATATACTTATTAGAAATAAATTCACTTATATCAAGCAGATCAGAAGTAGACCAATTATTATCATCTATGATTTCGTCATTAATGACTAAATATTCGCTAAAATTACTTAATGCTCTAGGGGGACTTAAATTTACGCCAACTGCACCTACGGTATGTCCAGTTGTTTGTTTAATGGTTAAATTTTCTATACTTGAATATTTACCACCTTTTATAGCAATTGTATTTATAGCTTCGCCGTTATAAGAAACATTTAAACCAAGCTCATCTCGTTCATTTTTATCTCCTTCTAATGTTCCATTTATTAAATGAGAATCATAAGTATTATCCATATATACGATACTTGCATCTTTATCATTTTCTAATACCGTATTTAATTTAAATGTGCTACCATTCATATCTACAGTAAAATTAGAAGGAATAGCGATAGATTCATAACGGCCTGCATTATCTATTCTATAAATACCTTTAGGGAGAATACATTTCCTATAACCTTTAGATTGCAAATCAGAAAATAATTTAGATAAGCCTAAGCGAGTGTTAGTCATATCCATAACTATAGTACTATTTTTATTTGATATTTTATATTTAAGTAAATCACTTTCAGAAATTATATATGTTTCATTATCAGTAATAGTATAATTTTCAGGATTGATTACTAAAATTTCATTATATAACTTATGTGATTTTAATCCTGTGGTTTGATCTATGGCTTGCAATGAAAAATAATGTTCTCCTTCAGAAAGCTTGCCAATATTTAAAGTATTATCACCAGCCTTAACATCTTTTAGTTTGTATTTTAAACCATCAATTTCATATTCTAAATCTAATGTAATTATTTCATTATTTAAATATTCAGATTGATCATAATTAGTAATATATAATGGAATAATTACATTGTCATTTATAGTAGGTTTAAAATCAAAATAATAAGTTGAAATATACGGAACTTTACTATAATCTAAATTGTTGTTTAAAGTATTTATCGATGAAGTATTTGATAGAGTAGAAATAATGTTAGTAGATAGTTTAATTAAAGTTAATACAAGTAAACTTACAATGAATAAAAAAATAAAATTACGTCTTTTCATAGTCACCTCTTTATTAATTTATTATAAATAATTATATGTATATAAGATAAGAAGTATTATATTTTTCTAAGTAATTCAAGCAATACTCATAATTTTATGCAAAGTAATTTGACTAATAGTTGAATTCTCTATACTTAAGTATTTTCCTTCAATAAATTAAAAAAGAAATAAATTCTAATGAATAGATTTTTTTAAAATATGAAGCTTTAATTTCGGCTATAGATATTTAAAGAGCACTATTTATTAAATAAGAGTCATAATGACCTTTATATTATATGATTTGTTATACGATCTTAAAGGTGTCGAGTATTTGAATAAAATTTATAAGTGTGACAAAAAGTAAGTTTTTATAAAGAAATATGTTGATTGAAATTAAATGTAAAAAATATACATATGAAATATAATATATAAGTAGAGAATAATTTTATTATGTCTATTGGAGATAAGATGAGAGGTAATCATGGAATTAACTAAGAATCAAATTAAGATAACTAAAGGAGTAGCAATACTTTTTATGTTGCTATTACATTTATTTTGTATTAAATCATATGAAAGTTTATATACGCCTATAATTATGATTGGGAATGTGCCATTAATATATTATTTGGCTTTATTTGGAAATTGTTGTGTAGCTATTTATTGTTTTTGTAGTGGATATGGCTTGATGATAAGTTATAAAAATAATAAAGAAAAATATATGAAAAATAATTTAATAAGAATTTTTAAATTATATATAAATTTTTGGATAATACTTTTTTTATTTGTTATATTACTAGGACCGACAATGGGACATGCTAATAATTATCCAGGAGATCTTAAGACATTTATATTAACATTTACTGCAATATCCCCAGCTTATAATGGAGCATGGTGGTTTCTTACAACTTATATAGTATTAGTGCTAGTATCTTCAACTATTAATAAAGTAGTAATTAAAAATAATAATGGAGTTATAGTAGCAACATCACTAGTTTTTTATTTCTTTGCATATATACAGAGAATTAAAGGTGTACTAGTATTTGAGAATGAGATAATAAATTGGTTTATTAGACAACTTGCTTTATTTGGTACTTCTCAGTTACCTTTTATTATAGGGGCAATATTCGAAGATAAGAAAATATATAGTAAGTTATATAACATAATTAATAAAATTAGATTTAAAAATATGATATGCACTTCAATAATTATTTTAATGATGGTAGCTCATGGATTTGTAGAAACATTATTTGTTGCAGTATTTACAGGAATAATATTTATATGTTGTTTTAACTTAATGGACAAACCAAGGTGGATAAATAAAATATTAGATTATTTAGGAGAACATTCAACTAATATGTGGTTGACACATATGTTTTTCTATATGATTTATTTTAAAGAAATAGTATTTGCACCTAAGTATAGCTTCTTAATATTTCCATGGTTAATTATATTATGTTTAGGAGCATCTTATTTAACAAATATAATTTATGATAAAACAATTAATATACTAAGTATTAAGATGAGAGCAGTTAAATATGGAAAGCTAAGAAAAGAGGTGTAAAAAAATATGGATAAAATTCAGAGAAATTCTAATTTTGAATTACTTAGAATAATTTGTATTATCTTAGTTATATGTGGGCATATAACTATGTATAATGGAACTTTAGGACAAATAGGAACAATAAATTATTATATAGGAAATATTATAAGAAGTTTTTGTATGGTAGCTGTAAACTGTTTTATATTGATAAGTGGTTATTTTGGAATTAAATTTAGTTTAAAAAAGTTAATTAAATTAGAATGCATAGTAGTTTTTCATACATTACTTCTATTTATTTTAGCTGTTATTTTTAAAATTCACACAATATCGTTTAAAGAAGATATATTACTATTAATGCCTGTATTAACTAAGAGGTATTGGTTTATAACGATTTATATAGCTTTATGTGTTATAAGTCCTATACTTAATTTAATAGTCAATGTTATAACTAAAGAGCAATACAAAAAAATATTGATAATATCAATAATAATGTTTTATATTCTTCCTACTTTTCTATACACTATTAATGCTCCGACAATTACAGGTGATTCAGGTTATGGAATAATAAATTTTGGCTTTGTTTTAATAAACTGTTGAAATTTGATTAACCTCTATAAATATGGTTATAATATATAATATAACTACTATTTAGGGGGTTTTTTATACCAAGAGTTAATAATGTTATTCAGCAAGTTTCACAATTAAATACATATGAGCAAGAGAAGGTATTTGATTTTTTAAAGACTGTATTGATGTCAAATGGAATAACTAACTCTATAGATGAAGAAATCGCTGAAAATAGATTTAACAAGGGGAAGTGCTGTCCTTTTTGCAATCATGATAAAATATCTAA